>JAYWHS010000564.1:0-12055 GCA_043777635.1 Kofleriaceae bacterium
CAGCGGCGTATTCGATAGTGCGGTCGGCATCGACGTCGATCTCACCAAGCGGCTCATCTACATCGCTGACATTCCGCGCGGCTTGATCATTCTGCAAGATCAGACGCCGCAGTGACCAGCTGGCGGCTAAGCAAACGCCTCCCTTTCGACGCAAGGCAACTTGGCCACACCGACCATCGCCTTTTCCTCACAAAATGGCCTACCATTGACTGGCATGGCAAGTGACGAAGCGAAGCTCCGAATCAAAAACTTTGCGCACGTCGGTGACATATCAATTGATTTTGGCGATCTAACGGTTTTGGTGGGTGCGCAAGGAACCGGCAAAAGTCTGGCGCTGCAATGGTTAAAAGTAGCGCTGGATGGCCGCCGGGTATTAGCCCGGTTAAAAGAGGCTGGACACACACTGAAAGACAATTCATCGGTTATCGAATCGATCTTTGGACAAGGCATGGGGCCAGCCTGGAACGACGCCTCTTCGGTTACCTGGAACAACAAGCTCATCGCCCCGCTTGCGTTAAAAAGAGGCAAGCCGAGTCCTACCGAAAAAGTCTTCTTCGTACCTGCACATCGCTCGTTACTAATCAGCAACGGATGGGCCTCAACCTTCAACGCCTTGAATGTAGAAACTCCAGTTGTCGCACGCATCTTTAGCCAGCACTTGCACGACCGTTTTAGTGCACGCGGCGGTGAAGTTCTGTTCCCACTAAAAAACGTCCTTAAAACGCAATATCGCGACCTAATCGATAGCGCTGTCTTTCATGGCGGACATGTTGGGCTTAAGGAATCGCAACAAGTTAAGCGATTAGAAATGACCCATGGCGAAACACGTCTACCTTTTTTGACGTGGACTGCGGGGCAACGTGAATTCACGCCACTACTGCTTGGGCTGTATGCGTTGCTTCCACCCAGCGGGACCCCCAAGCGCCCAGACATTGACTGGGTAGTTGTCGAAGAACCTGAGATGGGCCTACACCCGCAAGCAATCAATGCGTTTTTGGTGTTAACCCTTGAACTTTTGTGGCGTGGCTACCGAGTTGTGCTGTCGACCCATTCGCCGCATGTGTTAGCCGCAATGTGGATGCTGCGCCTGTTAGCGCAACATCGCGCAACCCCAGATGTACTTTTGCGTGCGTTTGGACTTACGACATCGGCACCGATGAGACAGGTCGCTGCAAGTGCGTTGAAGAAAGTCTATAAAACCCACTTTCTTTCGATTGGTGCCGATACAAAAGTTCACGCGAAAGATATTTCATCGCTCGATGCCGGAGATTTAGATGACGAGATTTCTGGCTGGGGCGGGCTGACGGGCCTAAGTTCCAGATTCAGCGATGCAGTTTCGCAGGCGGTAAATGAGGACGTCACGACGTGAGGAAATCGAAAGCCACCCCGCAAGCATCCCCGCTCGAAGCGAATCTTCAGGTTGGTACAACACTTCGAACCAAGATCAAACAGGGGCTCACCGCGTTGCTGCCCATCGACCGCGAGCGAATAGCCAAGGACTCTCGATCCGAATTTTTGGATAGTCTAAATCTTGATGATGCCCTGCTAACAACCCACCCTCAAGAGCATCGCTGGGATTACCTAGTTAGCTACAACCCGCGCGGCATTGTGATCGGTATCGAAGTCCACACGGCGAGCACCAGCCAAGTATCGACGATCATTTCAAAGAAAGACGCTGCGATTCGTCAGCTACAGCCACATTCGAAGCCTTCGGCGAGAATCAATGAGTGGATTTGGATTAGCTCAGGTGCCGTCAAAATTCACCAATTGGATCGGGCCCGAATCCGATTGGCTCAAAATGGGATCAAGCTTGTAGGCTCGGAACTCGCAATAAAACATCTCCAACCCTAACCAAATCGCACTACCAAGGCAGATGCGGATTGCGTGGCATCGCCGGCAACGCGGCTTCAAGCATCCCAGCTAGGCCAAGCAAGGTGGTTTCGGTAAACATCGGCCCAGCGAGTTGCACACCCATCGGTAAGCCATCGGGCGACAAGCCGATCGGCATGGACAACGCAGGCTGACCGGTAACGTTGAATGGGGCGGTAAATCCACCCAACGGTGCGGTGCGCCGGAAGGCAGCTTCGCCATCGGCACCTCCGCCCATACCAAGCGGCGGTGCAACGCCTGCTACCGTCGGCGAAATCCAAACGTCAGCGCTGCCAAACCACGCCAAAATGCGTTGCGCAGCTTCGGCCTTGCGCGCTTGCGCAACTTGTTTACTCACCGCTTTGCCGGTGCGGGTGAGCCACGCCGTCGATGGTGACAAGCCACGAGAACCAACAATCATGCGCGACTCGGCCATCGCGCGTTGCCACACCGGCAAAAATTCTTCGAGCTGCATCGGTAGCCAAGGCATTTCGTGAACATCATGGCCAGCGCTGGTCAACAGCTGCGCTACCCGTTGCACCGCTTGCACAATGGCTGGTTCGGTTGCAGCCAATTCATGGTGATATGACACATGAATGCGCAACCGCCCGGGCGCGCGATCAACTGCTTGCGCAAACGTACCCACCGGTGCCGGCACCGACGTCGGTTTCCCAACGGTGATGCCCGCTAACGCATCGAGAAAATGTGCAGCGTCGCGCACACTACGCGCCAACGGACCATCCGAGTACAAGATGGTTTGCTCCGGCAAACCAAAAGCGTTGCGAATCCGGCCACGCGATGGCTTGATGCCGACCAAGCCGTTGAACGCTGCCGGAATACGCACTGAGCCCGCACCGTCGGAGCCCGGCGCAATTGGCAACATCCCGGCCGCGACGGCAGCGCCGCTGCCGCCACTAGACCCACCGGCGGATCGAGGGACGTCGGCGCGCCATGGCGTGGTTGTCGGGCCATGGATGAGCGGTTCAGTAACCGGCAAGGCGCCGACTTCCGACGTTGCCAGCTTGCCGACGATAACAAAGCCGGCCGCGCGCATTTGTTGGGTTAAGCGATCATCAATGGGTAGGTACGGTATACGCGTGGCTTTGGAGCCAAACCGAGTCGGAAACTCGCGGGTGAAATTGAGATCCTTAATGCCGGTAGGCACACCCCAAAACGGTGGCAGCTTGCCCTTGCTACGCTGGGTAGCACGCTGCTTGTCGCGTTGCCTGGCTCCAAACAAGGCGCGCCGATGGCCGACGGTGACAAAAGCATTCAAATCATTGTTGAGCCGCTCAATCCGAGCGAGATATGCCTGCGTGACTTCTTCGCTCGATAGCTCACCCGCCGCAATCTTGGCGGCCAGCTCGACGGTGGAAAGCGCTAGAACTTGGTCGCTGATCGTTGCCATATTTTTTGGTGTAGCACAGCGCCCACGGGTGCCGCGCCGGCACCTACTAGTGATGAACACTCACTGCCAATTTTTCGCTTTGCCCCCCGCCAAAGTTGGCGTCAAGGTGGCGCGACTTTGCCGGCAAATCCGGGTAGGTCCTAGCTATGGCCGCACTGCGTTGTATCACTTGGCGTCAACCCGGCGTGGCAGCGGTGTTTCAAGCCGTCGAACCAACCGACGCCGAGATCGCAACCCACGCAGCTGCGTTAGCACAAGCCTACAACGATCCGCACAATGCGCCGATGTTGGGCACTACCGAAGCGATGTCGGCGCCCGATGTAGTTGCCCACTACACCACTATGAACGCCGCCGGTGCTCGGCAATTTCATTTATTCGTCGACAGCACCCTGGTGGGCGACGCCGACCTGCGCAACTTCGATCCGATTGCGCACACCTGCGAATTTGCATTCATGATTGCCCAGCGCGACACCCAAGGCCGTGGCATCGGCACGCGTTTCGCGTTGATGATTCATCACGTTGCATTCACGCAGCTGAGCCTTGAGCGGATCTACGTTGCGATCGTGCCGGCCAATCATGCTTCTCGTCGCGTCATGGAAAAATTGGGCTACCGGCTCGATGGCAGCGCGGCTGCCCGGGCCAGCGCCGACGACAGCAACGACAATACGATGTCGGTCGATCGCGCCACATTTTTAGCAGCTCATCAGCTCCAAGCGATCGACATCTCGGTGCGCTAACGCGATCAGGCAAGTTCGCGCTACACTCGCGTCGTGCGAAATGTAAACACGCCGGTACGCCTTGCAGCGCTGCTAATAACCATAGTCCTTGCCAGCATCGCTAAGCCTGGGCACGCCGGTGTTGCCGTGCCCAGCGGTGCCCATCCGCGCATTGTGCTCGACGACGCGCTCAAAACCACATGGAAAAAAGCCGCCAAGGATCCCACCTCGGTGGTCTCGCGCATGATCAGCAAATGCGACGTGATTGGCAAAGATCCCAAAGAATACGACCACGACGTGTACATGTCGTTTACCTGGGCAACCTCGATCCAAAACTGTTTGGTCGCTTGGGTCGTCACCGATAAAGCGGTCTACGCCAACACGGCTATTCGCTATTTCACCGCCATCCTCGACGACCGCCAAGAATTAGGCGATGGCAAAGGTGGCGACGAATCCATTCGCCGCGACAGTGGTTATCCGATGCGGGTGATGGGTCCGTATTCCGCGTTGGCCTACGATTGGCTCTACGATTATCCAGGCATGACACCAGCGCTCAAAGCGCGGGCCCGCGGCCGGTGGAAAGTGTGGACCGATTGGTATCTTGATAAGGGCTATCATGCGCGCGAAGCCGCGAGTAATTATCAAGCTGGCTTTCTGCTCGGCGCAACGCTCATTGCTATTGCCCAAGGCGATGAAGCCGGCCCGGCGGGCACCAAGTTGTGGCGCACTGTCGTCGACGATCTTTGGGGCAACGATATGGCCAAAGCGTTGGCGCCCAATGGTGTGATGGCAGGCGGTGATTGGACCGAAGGTTGGCAATATGCGCCGCTGTCGATCGCTGAATATGCGTTAGCTGGTCGCGCATTGCAGCGCTTTGCACCGGCGCCCAAAGGCTTGGCGCGTTATTTCGAGCAAGTCTACGATCGCCATGTTGCAGCGCTCGCGCCGAGCGGCCAAACCTTTGCTAACGGCGACACCGAAGCGCCGACTGGGAATATCGATGTCAGCATGCTGACGCTGGCGGCGACTGCGATCAGTGATGCCGCACTGCCCTACCGGCAAATGGCGGCCGAAGAATTGCGCAAACTCAAGCTGCGCTTCGACGACTTTGTGCTGCTGGAAGCGCTTGCGCTCGACGGCGGGTTGCCGCCACGGGCCGGTGCCAACGACGATTTGCGCAACACCAATGCAACCTGGCATTTATCGGCTGGTACCAGCACGTTGTACGCGCGCACCCAGTGGGGCAAAGATGCTATTTGGACCGCGATGAAATGCTCGGGCATCGGTACCGTGGATCATATGAACTCCGATGCCGGCAACGTTGTGCTGTCGCGTGGCGTCGATGATTTGCTCACCGATCCGTCACCGTATGGCACGTTGTCGACGCTGACCAGCAATGCACCGACGGTGCCAAGCAAAAACCTGCCGCCTGACTATCCGCCAGGCCAAGGCTTTTGGTCGCAGGAAACCGGTTGGAAATGGGCCCATCAAATGGGCAATGGCACCGTGCTCGCGCGCTGTGACTACGCCGACCAATTTCGCTTTCGCGAAATACCAAGCGACGTACCGGTTGCGCATCGCGATATCATCGTGGTGCCAACTCGCGGCGGCACCGACGCTACGATGATCATTCTCGACGAAGCGGTGAGCAATGATCCAAAACGCGACCTGCTGTTGCGGTTCCGCTTAGTGCCGAAATTGCTACTCAAAGGCAATCGAATTTCTGCTGTGGTCGGCACGTCCAACATGGCGCTGACCACCGTGACTGCGACTGGGAATCCCGTCGCCAAACTTGTGCCTTCGACGCTCAAAGACTGTTGGGGCAAAACCGTCACCCGTGGCAATTGCGATGCAGCGCGGTACCCTGTTACTGACTATCGCTTGGCGGTACCAGGCCCAACGATGCAAGCGCTGCATGTCCTGACTGCAACCGGCGGTCCTGCACCCGAACCAACCGCGTTGGCCACCGTCGGCGGGCGGGCCGGCGTGCGCGTCGACGACAATGTCGCGGTGTGGGGCGATGGCAAAGCCACCGTGCTTAGCTATGAGGTAAAGGCGCCAGCCCAGGTTGGTATCCATGTGATTACGGATGCGCCGCGTAACGCTGTGGTGACCGCCGTAATGTCAGGCGGCAAATGCGCCGTCACTACGCGTGGCGATGCTGGTTCAACATTTACTAAGCCGTTGGTTTTTGCGTTGGATGCGGCATGCAAACGTACCGCCGATGATGCGCGCCGACCGGCCATCGGTAGTGCAACGCACGCACCGAACAGCAGCAGCAGTGCGGCCACGAACACCGCTACTTCGAACATCACCGCCAACAATAGTGTCGCACCGCCAGGCAAAGGTGCACGTACCGGCTGCTGTGATGCGCACACCTCGCCAGCCGGCAACCTGGCCCTCGCCGGGCTCGTTGCCATCGCACTTTGGCTAGGCAACCGACGGCGTTACTCCACTGCACCTTGCCAAAACCAGCGCTGCCGACCACGATCGTAGTACACCCACAAACAATCACCGCGTCGAGTTTGAGCGTAGTGATACTCACGGTGTACATCGCTAGCCCACCAACCGCCCGACACCACATAAGGGCCGGCAATTCGCACCACGGCTCCATGCTCCAAGCTAGCGATCAGCCAGCCATCATCGCGCATGCTGGTAGATTGCGAAGGCAACACCTGCGCGCGGCTATGAACCCGACGCACCAAGGGTCGAATTGCACGCACCGTCGGTGCCGCGACCTGCGTTGCCGCAATACGCTCCCAGCCAAAACTAGCTTCTGGTAAATGACCTGCACGTAACACCGCACGCACCACCGCATCTTCGCCGAGCTCGGCGCGCAAGCGTGCCAGCGCTTCATTGGCAGCACGCAAATTGCGTCGCGGCGCTTGCGCAAACAACGCCAATTGTTCATTGGTTGCCACAACATCGTCGGCCCACAACCGAATTTCGCTAACCGGCGCGATCGGTGCAGCCGAGCCACTGATCCGTAAATGCACCAAGCGCGCAAGTGCTGCGCTATCCAACGTTGCCGCCGCTGGCTTGACACATTCGGTTTGCAGCTGCGATTGCGCAACCGAAATTTTTAAGCGCAGCTCAACATACAGCGCAGTAACTGCGCGACGCTGTGACACCAACGCGGCCAACAAACGATCGAGTGCGGCTTTGACGATAAACATAATTCGCTCAACATCAAACTCTTCATCGTCGAGCAACACATGTTCTTGCAACGCTTCGCGTGGACGCGTTGCAACCAACGGATCCCAACGTTGGCCAGCCGCCAACTGGTACAACGTAAACGCTTGTTTGCCGAATCGCTCAAGGATGCCACCACCTGGCAAGCGCACCATTTGGCCCAGCGTGGTCACGCCTAACCGCGCCAAGGCATCACGCAATTTCACGTCGATATCAAGCCGCGCCAGCGGCACATCGCGGGCCGTCGTGCGTTCGATTTCTTCGGATGCAAACACCACCACCTTCGCGGCATGTGGATCGACGATGCGTGCGCTCGCCGCTTTGGCAACGGCGTATGTAGCAAAACGCGAATAGCCAACCACCACCACGCACGCAAAACCACAGGCCCGCACTGCATCGACGATGCCCTGGCCCCACGCAGTGCCCGGGCGCTGCGTTGCCGCATCAACAAAAATGCGTGCCAGGCCATCACCGTCGAGCCAAAAACTACCGGGGCTCAGCCACTGATCTGTGGATCGTGCAGCAGTCGCTTCGACGCGCGGCGAAAACCGTTGCAACACCGCGTGCAGTTCATCGACCGCCGCGGCAATTGCCTCAGGTGCAATCACCCGGGCCCGTAGCCCACGGCATAGCCCTAACGCATGGGCATACCGTTGCCCCGGCATGACTTGCTGAGCCCGCGCTCGTTCGCAGGCCCATAACACCAGCCCTTGCGGTCGATCTTCGTCGACGATAACCACCGGATGCTCACGCCACGCCGGTTCGGCGCGCCACAGCACTTGTAATGGCAGCGCAGCGACATCAACACAGGCGATCATTGCATTACTGTACAAACGTTCAGCTTTCAAAGCAGCAACATTTTTCGATTTTTTCGCCGTTGTTTGCAGCTGGCACTCCGGATGGCCGCGCCCAGAATCCCTCGCAGCGCGAACTCGAACAGCAACGATTGGGTGCGTGCCGCGATCGGGGGTTAGTATTGCACCATGCGAACACACGCGATGCTTTGGGGGATGTGCGCAGCGCTGGGCTGCGGTGCGACTGCGACTACGGCACCCACTACGCGCACGGCACCGGTGACGCAGCCAGCGGCAACTGCACGGCCAGCGGCAACTGCGACCGTGACCGTTGCGCCCCCCATCGTCGCAGTCTCGCCACGGCCGACAGCGGCACCGCCACCACCGATCAAGCAACCCAACATCACCGTTGCACCCGCCACTGCCAATGCAGTGGTCGCGTCGAATCCAAACTGGCCAGTGATCATTCCGGCCAACACCGACGACAGCGACAACGATGACAGCGCCGATCCGCTCGTTGCCTTACGCGCCACCATTGCCGACCAGATGGTGGCAGCCCGCCAACGCAAAGCCAAGTTGGCACCTACCGTCGTGGTGTACCTCGCTACCACCGACGACTATGGCTGCCTTTGTCCGCCTTTCGTACTCGCACCGTTTTACAACGCCGGCGAAGGCGGATTCATCTGGCCGAAATTTGCGCGCGGTAACGCCCCCGCACCAACACCCAAAGGTGGCCAGCTGCGCGTTGCCGGACATTTCGAAGGCCGCGCAAGTACCGGCTATCAAGCCGAAGGTCGCCGCGCCCCCAAGGTCCCAGCCGCCGCCGATGAAGCCGAGCCCGACTTTCGCCTTGAGCGCCACCCGGCCTTCTTCGTCGAAGCCTGGTGCTTTGCACCGAGCCCGACCATTTCACAATCAACCCTTGCAGTTTATAATGACCAACTTACCGCGCTAGCCAAGCAAGGCCGGTTCTGCGTCGGCAGCAAGTTTCCAGAAGTTACGCCGTAGCGTGTTGTCGGTGAGCGCGGCGCGAGGCGAAGCGACGGACTACTAACAATCGGAGCGTGAACGGTCGGCTCCCAGAGGCTCCGGACGGCGCGAGGTGGAGCCTGAACGAGTGCACTGCGGCTGGCCGCGCGGCCGCGTAAGTTGGTTCTCGAGCGAAGGCTGCTGCGCCGCCGTCGCGTCGCGGGTGGCGGGCGCATAGTATAGCGAAGGTTTGCATTGTGCGCCGTACACGAGCGGCGGGTGGGCCGGCAGGTGAACGGAGAACTTGAATTGGCGATAGTTGGCGGAGCGAATGCGATGATGGGTGTCTGGGCATCAGTGGCGGGCACGGTTCGGACCGAAATATTTCGCAAAACAGGAGTACTACTGTTCGATTTATGTTGACGTGTTTTTCCGGGCAAGAATCACGGCGTCTGCGATCAGCTCACGGAACGACACTTTGACGCTGTCAGGTTCTCAGCACGAACCGTTGAGGTGTGTTGGTGAATTTGTTTTGCTAGATCGAGAGTTCGCAGCACAGTAAGCGAATCACAGCGTCGAAAAATCAGGTGATAGTGTAATTGCATGAAACATGGTGCAGAGGTGAAGGTGGCGGTCAATGTCGATGCGCTGGGGGATCAAATCGCGGAAATGTCAGCGCATATCGATGCGGCGATGCATCGATTGTTAACGGCAATTCGTGAATTCGACATTGCCATGGGCTGGCATGTGCAAGGGGCGCTGTCGTGCGCGCATTGGTTAGCATGGCGAGTGGGCTGGGATTTGCGCACAGCACGTGAACGGGTGCGAGTTGCGCGAAAGTTGGCAGAGTTGCCAATGATCGACGAAGAATTGCGACGTGGTGCGATATCGTATTCACAAGCACGGGCGATTACGCGGGTGGCGACGGCGGAGAAGGAAGAACTCTGGGTAGCTTACGCTAAACGCATGCCAGCGTCGCAGCTCGACACATTGTGTCGTTCGTACCAGAACGTGCAAGCGTATGATCAAGCCCACGGGTCGATGGCCGCAGCGGTGGTCGCTGCCCAGGTTGCAGCGCAGCGCACAGTGACCCGGCGAACTCTCGACAATGGCATGGTGAAGGTTGAAGTGATACTGCCCAGCGACGAAGCAGCGATCGTTTGGGCGGCGCTCAATGCTGGGCTTGCAAAAACTGGTGCAGTGCAGACTCTCGCGGAACCGTCCGATGCGGAACCGTCGACGGAAGAATTGACGCCGGCACAACAGCAAACCGCGAACGCGCCAACATCGGCTGACCGGGGGCGACAGCGTGCCGATGCGTTCATGGAGATTATCCACGATCGAGTGCGCGGCTCCCGGCCGCAGCGCACGCCGCTCGAAATCATCATCACGGTGCCACACGCGGGGCTGCACGGTTCCGCGGAACCGTCCGATTTGGCCATGCTGGCCGACGGCACAGTCATTGCGACGACAACGGCACGACGCTTATGCTGCGACGCCGGTGTCGTGCTTGCTCACGTCGACGCGCATGGAGTGCCCCTGTCCATCGGTCGCAAAACCCGCACGATTCCAGCCGCAATCAAACGGGCACTACTGCTGCGCGACCGCACGTGCCGTTTTCCGGGTTGCACCCACAGCCGCTACGTCGATGGCCATCATATTGAGCACTGGGCCAACGGAGGTAAAACCGCGTTATCCAACCTCATGTTGTTGTGTAGTGCCCACCACACACTGCTGCACGAAGGCGGCTGCCGCGTCGAAACCGACGGTGCCAATGGCTGGAATTTTTTCGACCACCGTAACCGCCTGATCGACCCGCAACCTGCCCGCACAATAGCAAGCAACGTTAGCCAGCGGCACGGTCTCGCGGCGTTGCACGATGCGCATGCGGCGCTTGCCATCACGGCCAATACCAACGCTTCAAAATGGACTGGCGAGCCGATCGACTACGCCAGGTGCATCGACTACCTGGTGTAGTTGCAGAAGTCTGGCAAGCCGCCAACTTCAGATAGATGTACCGCTCGAACCGAGACGGCTCGCCGCTGGTGCGACAGTTGCGGTAGATTCGATGCGTGACCTATCAACGCCGCGCCAATCAGGCCCACCACCGACGCGGTCGTTATGGCGGCAGCTTGACCCATATCTACTATCACCACGAAGTTGGGGTGACGTCGATTGCTGTAATTTGTCCGGTTTGCGGACAGCACGCCGAGGCACGCAATCGAGCGGAAGGCGCAGACGCGTTGATAATCAGTCACTTGTCTAAGGCTTGGCTGGCCAACGCCTGGGCGGCAAGTTGTCAAACCTGCGTTTGGCGCACGAGCGATCTAGCGCGCGCCGAGGTGATGCAGCATCGATTGTATTTTGCATCGCCGCACCATGATCTGTGGGCGTGGAACCGCGCGCACCTGGTTTGGCTGCTGCGCGTGCTGCAGCGCGTCGACGCCCGCACCGACGACTATGCCTATCTGCGTACGTATGTGCCTGGGCACTGGTTGTCAGCGCGGCGACAGTACGCACGCATCGCGCAACGCATGCTGAAGAACTAGCAGTACCGGCATGAGTGGTCAATGCAGGCCCGCAGCTCGGCGCGACGCACTACCAACCATCACTCAATCCGCCGACGGATACATTCCCAGCGCGTCGCTCCAGCGTTTGGCCGCGGCGACCCGGGCGGTCTTTTCGGTGGGCACGTCGAGCGGTCGGCGACCGCGGGCATCAAAGACTAAGCCAACGCAGCCGCCGCGCAATTTGCGCACCACGCGCTGACCGATGCCACCGCCGACGTCGACGTTGCGTGCGGGGGTTAGGATCGCTTCGGCGAATTGGTTTTCGGCAAGTGGCAACAGCTTGAGCGCACCGTGGTGCAAGATTTCGCGCGCGGTGGTGCCATCCGGCATTTTGAGTTCCACCGTGCATATAGCTTCAGATTGTTTTGCCGTGCCGCCGACCGGTGCAACACAGGTGCCGAGCCGAACCAGGCAGTCTTTTTCGAAGACCTCGGTAGCAGCGGCGGGATGAATGGTCGAAAGCAACCCAAGATGCGGCATCATGAAAATCGAATCAACGGCAATCTCGGTAATGCCTTCGACCGCAAACGAATCGAT
>JAYWHS010000565.1:0-11990 GCA_043777635.1 Kofleriaceae bacterium
GGCGACACGGCGCCTGTGGCATTGTTGCAAAACATCGGTCGCCCACGCGGCATGGTGGTACTCGGCAACGGCAATTTGCTGCTCGCCGATCATGTCCACCACATTTTGATGCTTGCAGACCCTGTCGCCAAAACCGTTGCAACCATCGCGGGCTCGTACAATCGGGCGGGCTTTGCCGACGGCAACGGCAACATGGCGCTGTTCAAAGAACCGTATCATGTCGCATTGATGCTCGATGGCTCGATCGCGGTTACCGAATCTGGCGGCAACCGGATTCGCCGGCTAACCATAGACCCGACGACGTTTGCAACCGCAGTGTCAACGCTGGCCGGCACCGGTACCGTCGGCGCCAATGATGGCGCAGCAGCCAACGCAACGTTTAACCAGCCGCAAGGAATTACCGTCGGCGTGGATGGAGCTATCTATGTTACCGAGCTAGGCAACGCTGACATTCGCAAGCTGCTGGCTGGGCAAGTCACCACGATTGCCGGTACGCGAACCCCAGGCTTTAGCGACGACGCCAATCCTTTACTGGCCAAATTCTTTGGCCTCGAAGGCCTGACACGCTCCGCCGATGGTCGATTTCTTTTTGTTGCCGACGGTAGCCGTGGCGACAGCAACTCACGCTTCCATCGCGTGCGCAGCGTGCGCATCGGAAACTAACGTTCAGCGCTTGGGCATCGCGCGCATAGCCGCTAACACGTTGGCCATGTCAGCCGGCACCGGCGCCGTGAACTCCAACGGCACGGACGTAACCGGGTGGATGAACTGCAAGACATGGGCATGCAGTGCTTGGCGACCCAATTGCGAGGCTAACGCCGCAAGCTGCGCATCGCGCTGGCGATGGCCATACGTGATATCGCCAAAAACCGGAAAGCCATAATCCGCAGCATGGACGCGAATCTGGTGGGTGCGGCCGGTCTGCAACGTAAACTCCAGCAATGCTGCTGCGGGTAGCGCTTCGATGAGTTGCCAATGTGAAACCGCCGGTTTACCGCGACTCACTTTTGAAGAAAATAGTTTTCGATGGACGCCGTGGCGACCGTACAGCGTGCGAATGGTGCCCTGCCGACCTGTTTCACGGCGCGGGCCGGGCGCGCACAACGCGAGATAGCGTCGAGAAATCCCACCGACGTCGCCACGACTTTTGGCTGCGAACATGTCGGCCAAGCCTTGGTGCGCAGCATCATGCTTGCTCACCACCATCAGGCCCGAAGTATCTTTATCGAGGCGATGCACGATGCCCGGGCGCAACACGCCACCAATACCAGATAGATCGCGGCAATGATGCAACAGCGCGTTGACCAACGTACCCGAGGAGTGCCCCGGGGCCGGGTGCACCACCATGCCCGCCGCCTTGTTGATCACAATGAGGTGCGCATCTTCAAAATATATATCAAGCGCGATAGCCTCGGCCTGAACCTGAAGCGGCGTCGCGATGGGTATCTCAACTCGCAGGTGATCACCGGCCCGCATACGTGACGCCATCTTGGTGGGGATCGCACCATTGACCCAAACCGCACCGGCTTCAAACAAGCGTTGCGCTTGGGCCCGGCTTACTTGCGCAGCGTGCGCTACTGCCGCATCAAGCCGATCGCCATTGTTCGCAACGTCAATCGTTAGCTCGAATACTTCGCATCCAACCGGTTGAGCTACAGCTTCATCGCTTGGCTCGTCGTCGGTTGCGTCGTCGTCACTGTCGTCGATATCTACCAAATTTTCGACTTGACGTGACCCTTAGACTTCACCAGCACGTCGACAATGGCCCGCTCGTAAATGTGTAACCCGTAAATTTCGGTCGTTACACGGCTTTTGAACAGTTCACTGCCCTCTTTAATTTCGTCTGACAACGTATCAAAGAGCGTGTCATTGGTGAGGCCTTCGAGAATCTTAGGCTCGTGATAAAGCGTCAAGTCGGACGCGATAGCCCGGGCTAACTGCCGAGCGCGCTTTTCGTTATCGATGAGTGTAGCCATAGCGATATGGTAGAGGGCGCAGCGTCAGCACGTCAAGGCTTCAGCCCTCTTCCGGCGGTAAACCTCGCGCGGCCCGGTATCGGGCAAGGTAGGTTTCACGAATCCGTTCAGAGTCCAAACCGATGGTCGTGGCGATTACGCGGGCGTATTCGGCGACAAATCCGCGCACGTACACCAGCGCTGGCAGCTTGCCCCAGGTTTCCGATTCCATCGCATGCAGATACGCCATACCGATTTTCGACCGCTCCGCGATCTCACGTAGGTCAATCCCCTGCGCTTCACGAATCTGCCGCAGCAATGGACCGGTGTATTCGGTGGTTGGGCCAACGGTAGGCAACGGTGGCCGCGCAACGGTGTCGGGGCTCTGCACGGCGGCAGCTGCATGGCTTGAGCGCTCCGGTGCTCGCGCGCGGGCAACTTCCGGCGGTGGCACCACCGGCATGGGCACACCGTCGGGAAACAACGCGCGATCGTACTCTTTGCGTTTGGCAGCATCCATCAACGTGGTGTACGCCAAGTCGAGCCGTCGATGCACGGCCTCAAGACTTGCCGGGTCGTATAAGCCACTGATAACCACCGACTCGGCACCGTAAATATCGCGGACGCGGCGATTGGCTCGCCGCAGGTCTTCAAAACTTGCAGTTGGCGGAACATCAAGCAATTCGTAGTGGCTATCCGATGGCAGAACATCGTCATCGGCAGCAAAACTAGTAGCTGGCCGAACCGACATCAAGCCGCGCGTAACGCGCTCAAAACATTTCGCTATTCGGGTTTCGGGGTGTTCAATAAGCAGCGGCCGGCGGCGCCGAGTCGAAGCCCAAACCGCTTCGTCGTACTCAAGATGTCCGAGGTATTGGATGGGCGTGCCCAAGCGCCGGCGAGCAGCAACAGCGAGTGCGCGGCCCATTTCGATATCCGATTTCGATCGGGCAGAATTGACCACCAGATGCGGCGAAAACTCCAAGATTGCAGTCCGTAACTTTTCGAGATCAGGCGACTGATCTGCTACCGCTTGCAAATAGATCTCAAGCGCACTCGGAATGCCCGATTCTAATTCCCGGGCTGGCCGCACGATCGCGTCGACCAAATGGCCTAGGCCGCGCTGCTGCAAACGCTTGATAAATGCCGCGCGCACAAAGCGATGGGTTAACTCAACCACCGTCGGATCAGGGGCGGTGACCAACACGCCGATATCTGCGGACAAAAACAATTCAATGGCTGCATCGCCGATGCCGGAGCCGACGTCGAGCACCACATAGTCAGCGGCCAGCTCGGCACATTGCGCCACAATTGCCGCAACCACCGCAGCCGACGGATGCGCCATGGCAATCGGATCAAACGACGCACCAATTAAACTCAGGCCGGGCACCGCAGTGTTTACTGCGATGTCGGCGAGCCGATGCGGACCGTCGACGAGCAACCCTTCGGCCAAGCTGTGCAGTGGCCGCGTGACCCCAGCAAACAGATGCAAGTTAGGAGCACCAAATGAACAATCCACCAACACCACGCGCTTGCCCAGCGTCGCCAAAAAAATCCCAACATTGGCGGCAACCAGGCTCTTGCCAACCCCGCCCTTGCCGCTGGCCACCGCTACAATGCGGGCCCGCGCAACCGGCCGCGCATTCGCAGGCAAAGAACTAAGCAAAGGTCGCATAAACTGTTCGCACCCTACCAAAAACCCAACGACCTGACAGCGTGCTCGCACTAAAGATCAAGATGTTAGTGCTTGGCCGAGCCACATCACTTGCTACGGCACGCCGCTGCCAGCGCAGCAACCAACATGGGCACCTCTGCGTCGGTCACGGTGCGTACGTCAAACCACAGCGCGTCATCAGCGATACGACCAAGCACGGCGGGTCGGCCAGCGCGCAGCGTTGCCGCAACTCGATCGACCACACCGTCGGCCCCGGCCAAACGCAATGCAAAAGACGGCAACTGCGATGTCGGCATGGTGCCACCACCGACCGTGGCCTGGCTTGAGCATAGCTCAACCGTTAGCCCGGCCGGCAACGCAGGCTCAAGCGCCAACAGGTCCAAAGCGCGTTGGCCACGGGCGGCAACGTCAGCGGTTGATGCTTTGATCGTATTCCAAACCGGTAAATCGGCGCCGCCATCGGTGCGGTGCGACTGCAACGTGGCCCACAACGCCGCAAGCGTCATTTTGTCAGGCCGCAATGCACGCATCCACGGGTGCGTGCGCGCGCGTTCGATGATTTCGCTGCGGCCAACCAAGATGCCGGCTTGTGGCCCACCCAATAATTTGTCGCCAGAAAAACTTACTGCGTCAACCAACGCTGCGACCTTCGCCACCGACGGCTCGGCCGGCAGGCCGCAGCTGCGCAGCGTTGCAGCGTCGGCAAAACACCCCGAGCCCAAATCCATCATCGTTGCAAGCTGGGTCGCTTTGCCCAAGGCTGCAAGTTCGGTCAACTCGACCGCTTCGACGAAGCCACGCTGTTCGAAATTTGATTGGTGCACTTTGAGCAACAACGCGGTACCCGGGCCGATGGCTCGACGATAATCATCGATCCGAGTCTTGTTGGTGGTGCCCACTGCGACCAGCCGAGCCCCGGACATTGCGCAGATTTCAGGCAACCGAAACGCGCCACCTATCTCAACGAGTTCACCGCGCGAGACGATGACCTCACGCCCGGCCGCGATCGCAGCGATGCCCAGCACCGTCGCAGCTGCATTGTTATTGACAACAACTGCCGCCTGAGCGCCGGTTAGCTCCTGCAACATTGAACTGACATGGGCATGCCGCGACCCACGTTTGCCAGCCGCTAGATCAAACTCCAGGTTGCAATAACCACCGGCAACGTCGGCGACCGCAGCGATCGCCGCTTGGCTCATGGGGGCCCTGCCCAAATTTGTGTGCAACACCACCCCGGTGGCATTGATTACGCGTTGCAACGGCGACGCAGCCTGACGCCTAACCTCAGCACGTAGCGCAGCGACCGAAAACGTCTCAGCCGGTTCTCGTCGCACGGCACCCTGCAAGATGGCGCGGCGCTCACCATCAATCAACGCGCGTGCAGCTGCGACCACAGCGATGCGCGGCAAATCTGCGAGCTCTGCGCGGTCGACCAAGGTATGCACCGCAGGCAACTTTGACAGATCAAACGATGGCACCCCTTCACTGTAGGACCAACCACCGACGATCGCAAAGGCAGAACCAAGCCGTTGCTGCGAAAAACGTCGCCGCCGCCGGGCAACGCTGGTTCCGCACAAAGCATGTTCACTAATTCATGCCCATGTCCTAAGGTACCGACGTGAATGCTCAGGCAGTATCGGCTCTGTTGGCGGCGTTGCTGATTCTCGCCATTAATGTACGCCCATGTCCTAAGGTACCGACGTGAATGCTCAGGCAGTATCGGCTCTGTTGGCGGCGTTGCTGATTCTGGCCATCGGTATGTCGGTATTATTGCGATCACGCAAAGACCGCATGTATGCCGCATTCGCAGCGTTTACGTTCAACGTTTCAGCGTGGCATGTTTTTACATTTTTGGACGCCGCTACCAACCGGCCGCTGATGCATTGGCTGGCGCTATGGGCGGCGGCCACCATTCCTCCGACGGCAATTCGGTTCTATCGAGCATTTTTGGCCCAACCTTCCATCGGCGGTCCAAAACGTGGACCGCGGGTAACGCTGGCGTGGACGCTGGTCGCATACAGTGCGTTAATTTACTCAGCCGTGGTAACGCCCATCGTCGATAAACTTTGGTTTGCCTTGCCGTTTGGGGCGTACGTGTTTGGCGGCTTGTACCGCTGCGTGTGGGACATGTATCGGCAATATCGCAATACGGTAAAAACCGCCGAGAAAACCCGGATACGTTACCTCACGCTCGGCGCATTTATTGCCACGACGCTAACCATGACCGACGTGTTGCCACGCTTCGGCGTAGCGTGGCCAGCCGTTGGCAACGTCTTGGGCATTCTGTATTTGTATTTTCTTTCACAAACGCTGTTTCGTGCTCGGCTTATCGATCTCAACGAACTGATTGGCAAGATGGCGGTGTTAGGCACCTTGGTGGTGTTGCTGTCGGCGGTGTACAGCTTGCTGCTGTACTGGATCGGCGGCGAACAAAAAGGCTTGTACCTACTCAACGCCTTGGTCGCGTCGTTCGTCATTCTTATTCTGTTCGAGCCGGTGCGCAGCCGGCTTGAAAACGGCATTAATCGTTGGCTGCTACGGCAACGTTTTGAGCTACGCGGCCGTCTAGAGTCGGTGCGCCGCGATTTGCCTGGCGTCGTCGATGTCGCCGACATGGTGACACGTATCATCACCGCTCTCGACGAATCGCGCCGCGTTACCGATGCCTCGTTGTATTTGCTGGATGCCGACGGCGCCGGCTTTGACCGGGCGGCGTTTTTAGGCAAAGCCCCGCCCGAGCGCCTCGATGCCAACGCCGACCGCGCCTTGCTCGACCGCGTGCGGATGTCGTATCTCGACGCCGAAGTGTTGCGCTTCGAAATCAATGAAAACGCAGGTCGCAACAACGATGATAACGACCCAACGGTCGTCGCCAACCTGGCCGCGCAACTCGCCGCCAAACAAGCACTTTCGAGCCGCGCCAGCGAACTACAAGCGACTTTGATCGTGCCATTTTTGGGCACGGCGGAAACCGAACAAGGCGCATGGCTGCTCGGTATGTTGTGCTTACGTGACGATCGCGCCGATGGTGCATTTGACCCCGACGACGTCGAAACATTTCGACAACTCGCTGGCGCTGCCGCGCGAGTGATTGAATCGAGCCAAGCCTATGAGCGTGTCAAAGAACGCGATCGTCTAGCCGCCCTGGGCGAAATGGCCGCAGGCCTGGCGCACGAAATCCGCAATCCATTAGGTGCGATCAAAGGTGCCGCACAATTGTTAATGCCGCAACCTGGCGCAGCCCCTGGTTCCACCCCTGGCGCAATGGCAAGCAGCACTGAAGCCCACAACGAAACCAAAGAGTTGCTCGATATCATCGTCGAAGAAGCCAATCGCCTAAACAATGTGGTTACCCGCTTTCTCGATTATGCCCGAGCCGAGCGGCCTGGGCGCGACGAAGCCGGCAACATTGACCTCAACATCTTGGTACGTAAAACCGCGCAACTAGTTAGCCAATCCGAAGATGGCAAAAACATCGACGTGCGTGTCCGCGTCGACGATTTCCTGCCCAAAGTGGCGGCTGATCCGGAATCGCTGCTTCAGGTGTTTTTGAATCTTGGGATTAATGCATGCCAAGCTATGCCCAATGGCGGCACGCTCGAAATTATGACCACGCGCCGCCGCCGGTCGCGCTTGGGCTACGGCCAGTTCGCCGAAGTCCGCTTCCGCGATACCGGTGTCGGCATTGCGCGCGATAAACTCAAAAAGCTGTTCATCCCGTTTTTCACGACGAAATCCAAAGGCACCGGCCTGGGCTTAGCGATTTCACATCGCATTGTGCACCAACACGCAGGCACCATCGAAGTGCGTTCGACGCCAGGCCAGGGATCCACGTTTTCGGTGTTTTTGCCCGCAGCTGAGCCATTCCGTGCCGAAGATGGCAAGGACATCACCGAAACCGGTCGTTTAACCATGCCAACGACGCCTCCGGCAAATAGCGACGCCGCTGCGCATTCACAACCCGATGGCGACGGTGGTACCCTACACGGTAATGGCCCCCGCGCGAATTCTGGTCGCTGACGACGAGCAAAACCTTCGACGGGTTTTAGTGGCGTTATTACGCCGAGACGGCCACGAAGTGGTGCAAGCAAGCGACGGCGCCGAGGCCATGACCATGTTGCCCTCCGGCGTGGAAGTTGTGATCACCGACTTGCGCATGCCCAACGCGACCGGGATGGAATTGTTGCAATTCGCAACCAAGAACCATCCACATATTCCAGTCATCATGATCACTGCGTATGGGTCGGTCGGCCAAGCGGTGGAAGCCATCAAAGCCGGCGCCTTCGACTACATCGAAAAGCCGTTCGAGCAAGACGTCATTCGGGCCACCGTGCAAAAAGCCGTCGCGCAGGCCCATGCCAACCAAGCGTCGCCACGCACCGAGATTTACAGCCCGCGCGAAGGTGAAGAGCGCGGCCGATTTGGGCTTATCGGCACTAGCCTCGAAATGCAAGGGGTCTTTAGCGTCATCGAGAAGGTCGCGGACACCCCTTCTACCGTGTTGATTACCGGCGAAAGTGGCACGGGCAAAGAATTGGTAGCCAAAGCGCTGCACGAATATTCGAGCCGCAAAGACAACCCGTTCATTAAGATCAACTGCGCTGCGATTCCTAAAAACCTGATGGAGTCGGAGCTATTTGGTTATGAAAAGGGCGCATTTACCGGTGCGGTAAATTCCAAACCAGGTCGATTTGAATTGGCCGATGGTGGCACGCTGTTTCTCGACGAAATCGGCGAAATCCCGGTCGAGATGCAAGTCAAACTGCTGCGTGCAATTCAAGAAAGCGAATTCGAGCGTGTCGGTGGTCTCAAAACCATTAAAGTTGACGTGCGACTGATCACGGCAACCAATCGTGATTTGGAACAAGAAATCACCCGCGGCAATTTCCGCGAAGATTTGTATTACCGACTCAATGTCGTACCTTTGTTGATTCCTCCGTTGCGCAAACGCACCGGCGACATCCCGATTTTGGTCACCCACATCATTAAACGGTTTAACGAACGGCTCAAGAAAAACGTCGCCGGTTTAACCGACGATGCGATGGCTGCACTTGAGCTGCACAACTGGCCGGGCAATATTCGCGAGCTCGAAAACATCCTCGAACGCACCATCCTATTTTGTCGTGAACAACGAATTGCCAAAGATGATCTGCCCGATGAACTGACTGGGGCCGACGACACCGACGCAGCGCCAACCAGTTTGGTGGGCCCACCCGAGACCAGCGAACGCATGGATGCCAGCACCGAACTATCGGGTGACACCTCGCTCAAAGACATCGTCAAAGCCGAAACCATTCGGGTTGAACGCGAACTCATTGTGCGCGCCCTCGATGAAACCGGCGGCAACGTAACCCAAGCAGCACGGTTACTTAAAATTAGCCGCAAGAGCCTGCAAATGAAAATGAAAGAGTTTGGCTTACGCGAACGCGACGTCGTGTGAAACACTCGAAAGGGACTTTCCCGTCCCTTCTGCCGCCGACAAGTCGCCGGCATTCGTTGATTGTACAAGGGACTTTCCCGTCCCTTCTGCCGCCGACAAGTCGCCGGCATTCAACCCACCGCGCGTTACTCGCGCACGTTAGAACGGTCGTTGCCGTACCTTTTAGCGCCGACAAGTCGCCGGCATTCATCCCACCACGCGTTACTCGCGCACGTTAGAAGGGGAGTTCCCATTCTTTCCAGCATTAGCCGTCCTGGTTATTGGGTCGCTTTGGAGGCAGCACAATCGGCGGCCCTGATCGGGGCCCTGTTCTGCTGCTGCGGTTGCGAAGCTTCTAGCTATGCGATACCGTCGCTGCCGTGAAGCTAATCTTTTGTTCGTCGTGGATTTCACTGGTTGCGGCAACTAGCGTCGCGTGGGCCGGCCCCGATGCACTCGTTACCACCGCCAGCGAACCCGGCAATCCGGTCGACTTGCGGTTGCAAATTGATTACAGCTTCATCTCCGAAACCACCACGATACGGCGCGAATCACTCAGCGGCGGCGCGCTCGATCCTGTCGGCTCCGGCAAAGACTTGCTCGCGGCGCATACCCGCCACGTGGTAACGCCAAGCCTCGAACTCGGTTTGTTCCACGATTTCTGGCTCGCTGCTGCGCTGCCCATTACCCTAAGCGACAAGCGCCAATTGTCGCTCGATGGCATTGCACGTGGAGATTCGTCGTCGATCGGTGACGGCATCGTGCCGAGTGCAGGATTCGACGCCAACGATCCGGGCACCGGGCTGCCGTCTGGCGACTTAGTGTTTCGCGGAGTGACCCGTAGCGGTCTCGATCAACTCTGGCTTGGGTTAGGCGTCGCGCCGATGAACCAGCAAAAAGACGACACCAAGCCAACGTGGAAAATCGGAGCCAATATTGCGTTGCCGATCGGAAAAACCGCGCGTTTCAATCGAGCCAACCCAAGCAATCAAGCCGGCGTTGGCACTGGCGTATTTGAAGTTAACCTTTGGACCAGTGTCACCAAACGAGTTGGTCGAGCTGAGCCATTTTTCGCGCTGGCCTGGCAAGCGCCTATCGCTTCACAATCCGACTCACTATTTACCGACCCAGGTTTTGGCGCAACCAATGTCTTGCCGCCGCAACAAGGCAGCCTCCGGTTCGGCAGCCACTTGTATATTTTCGACAAGCCTGCCGACCATTACAACGTGACGCTCGGCGCCGAGGCCCGGTCCGTCGTCCACTTTGAAGGCCGCAGCTACACCGAGATGTGGGAGGCCTTTGCGTTCGCCGGTGACGCCAACACGCCTAACGCACCACTGACCCTTGATAGCAGCCCGACCACCACGGGAATCCAAGCCTTGTCCCACCCGGGCATCAGCAACGTTGAAAATTATCTTGAACTGGGTGGCCGGTTTTCGGTGCGTGCCCAACTCGGCAGTACCGTTCATCTTGGTTTCATCGCCGATGTTTTTCACAACACCGCACACGCAATTAGCTTTTCCGACGCTGGCGTCGATCTGCCTAGCTGTGGATCGAGTCGCACCGGCAATTGCGAAGATGACAACAACGACGTGGTAAATCCTGGCACCGACGAAGTGAACCCGCTGCACGCACCGGTCATTGATTTGGTCGGACATCGCTACCTGGCGGCTGGCAATGTTGGGCTGGCGTTTTCGGTACAAGCCACCGCAGTGTTTTAGCCAAGCGCGAACGTGGTCCGAGTCCAGCGTACCGAGTACCGAGTAAGACCTAACGCTTACTGAGAATTGAGAACGTTGCGTGTGCAATCGAAGCTACGTCGCAGGCGTGCCAAACGACAAGCTGATGCGCAACGCGAGTTGCCAGGTTGGTTGATCAACAAAATACCGTAGCAGACTGGTGTAGTCACGATAGCGTGCCCCCAACAAGTTGGAGCCTGCAAGCGAGACCTTAACGACCTGCGTGCCGACGTTGGTTTCACTGCCCAGCTCAGCGCCAAGCAAAAAGTATCCAGCCGGCGGCTTAGCTAAATCCGCCGCAACATCAAAGCGAGTTTGCTGTTGGACCAACGTGCCCGAAACTGTTGCGCGATTGTTACGCCAACATCCCCAGGCCGGCGGCCGATACGTTACCGCAGCGCGATACTGGTTGGGCGGCACGAATACCAAGTACGAATGATCGGTCACGTTACGCGCGCGGACCAGCGAGGCTTGGCCCGCCATCGAGATCGACGCGTGCGGCCGGTACTCAATGCCGCCGTCTGCACCATAGAAAACGGCATCGACCGAGCGAGTGACGAAACGCGGAAACGTGCCGCGAATCAACACGTCGAAAATCGGCTTGCCATCGCCGTCGACCGCCGGTGCAAAGTACATATAGTTGTTGATGCGATTGGCAAACCCAGACGCCTCGCCGGTAAATTTGCTGCTGTGATAGCTGGTTGTTAACGAGCCACCAACCGTGGTCTCGGCCACAATGTTGGGCTTGCCGTATCCCAATACTGGAAACGTTGGCGACGTACCATTGAGGTATTGCTCATCGGGATTCGGTGGCCGTGTTGCGGTCGAAAGATCAGCCTTTACATCCCACTCGGATGATAACCGTCGCATCGCACCGAGCGAAGCAGACACCGTGTTGTACCGTGAGCGACAGTCGACTTTGGCCGCACTCGATGTCATCGCGCCACACGCGTCCGGTGCTAATTGGCCACTACGCACCAATCGCAAAAAATCCGGACGTTCAAGACTCGCCGTTCGTGCCAGCCCGTCGTAACGCAACCCAGCTTCAACCTCGACATCATGGCCAATCAACCGCTGCAAGGCAAACACGCTGCCGGCAAACGCGGTGTAATCTGGAATCAACGGCAGACCATTGTAGCCGTGTACTTGCGCTACACCGGTCAAGCCGTACGTGCTGCGTAAATGCCAATGATCGCTGACGT
>JAYWHS010000566.1:0-3431 GCA_043777635.1 Kofleriaceae bacterium
ACGCAGATCGCAAGCGACGTGGTGGTGGTGGCGCGCGCACTCACCCCCGGTTTGGCCTTGGGGCTCGCCGGTGCAGCTGGCATCGTGTGTGACTCGGGCGGCTTTCTCGATCACGGTGCGGCCATGGCGCGCGAACTGGGCGTGCCCTACTTGGTCGGCGCACATGATGTTTTTGACCGCTGTTACGATGGCCAACAAATTGCCGTCGATCCCGACACCGGAACTGTCAACCTGTCCGAGTTACGCTGATATTCCAAACCTCGCCAAGCTTTGCGCGCCGGTCGCGACCTTTGCGCCCGACCTTCGGCTTATGATGCGCGCAACGTGTTAGCTGCCCTGCGAAAAAAGAATCTGCATACTTGGATGGGCGACTACCTCGGTCACTTAGCCCGCCGAGCGTTGGCCCACCGAGATGCAATCAACAGCCGACCGCACCATGTGTTGTTCGCGATGTGTGACCACTACGAACCGTTGTGGGCTGGTGCCGATGATGCCACTGGCTACGCGCGCGTCGACGCCTGGGCCACCGGTTATCCGAAAATGGCCAATCAATATCGCGACCACCAAGGCCGACCGCCGCGCCATGGCTGGTTCTTCCCTGGTGAAGAATATCGTCCACGATTTTTAGATCAGCTCGGCACTTTGGTACGCGATGGTTTTGGTGAACTTGAAGTTCACCTACATCACGATGCCGACACGGTTGAATCGTTGCGTGCAAAATTCAACGAGCATCTCAAGACGTTTGCCCAGCACGGCCATCTATCGCGCGACGCCGAAGGCCGCTACCAATGGGCGTTTATTCACGGCAACTGGAGCTTAGCCAACAGCCGGCCCGACGGGCGCTGGTGTGGCGTTGACGCCGAACTGCCGTTGCTGCACGAACTCGGCTGCTACGCCGACCTCACGTTTCCGTCAGCGCCGGATGGATGTCAGCCTAATCAAGTCAACAAAATCTATTGGCCGGTCGGCGATCTCAATGCGCGCAAATGTTTTGAAAACGGCGAACAAGCCCGCGTCGGTCGCAGTTATGATGACCGGTTGTTGATGATCACCGGGCCGCTTTGTCTGGCGCGGAAAGCGACCGGCGCGCGCGTCCGTCTTGAAAACGGCGCAGTTACTGGCGATGACCCGGCTACCCCGGCGCGGGTGAAAAGTTGGATCGACCAAGGCATCCATGTAGCCGGCCGGCCCGAATGGATCTTCGTTAAAGTTCATACCCACGGCGCGATCGAAAAAACCGCCAACTCGCTGCTTGGCGACGGCGGCCGAGTTTTGCACGACAGTTTGCAACGCTACAACGACGGTCGCAACTACCGGCTGCACTACGTAACCGCCCGCGAAATGTTCAATATTGCGCGCGCAGCCATGGATGGCAAATCGGGCGACCCATCGGCCTACTACGATTATCAGGTGGCGCCGCCCCCGGTGGCCGGCCGGCCGCGATAACCCGCTGCTTGCCTGCATTGTCAAAGCGATGCCGGTTGGTGTACCAAGCAAGGCCATTCTATGACGTCCACGCCTGCCCCTCGGATCGCCGTCTTGGTGCCTTGCCTCAACGAAGAGGCCGCCATTGGTAAAGTTGTCCGAGATTTTCGCGCAGCGTTGCCAACCGCCACCGTCTACGTCTACGACAATAACTCGACCGATAAAACCAGCGAGGTAGCCCGCGCGGCTGGCGCTGTAGTCCGCACCGAGCGCCGTCCTGGCAAAGGCAGCGTCGTCCGCCGCATGTTTCAAGATATCGACGCTGACATCTACGTGATGGTCGACGGCGATGACACCTACGATGCCGCAGTTGCACCTAAACTAGTGCATCGCGCGCTGCGGGATCGCCTCGATATGGTAGTTGGCCGTCGAATCGAGACCCACGCCGATGCCTATCGCGGTGGCCATCGCCTCGGCAACGCTGTACTAACCGGCTTGGTCCGCAAAATTTTTGCTGCACACATTCAAGATATGTTGTCGGGCTACCGGGTTTTTTCCCGGCGCTTCGTGAAGAGTTTTCCGTCGCTGTCGCGCGAATTCGAAATCGAAACCGAACTGACGGTGCACGCCATGCAAATGCGCATGGCCGTGGCCGAAGTCGACACCGCCTACAAAGAGCGGCCACCAGGTTCGTTTTCAAAACTGCGCACCTTCCGCGACGGCTGGCGCATCTTGGTGACGATTCTCAATCTGTTACGCAACGAGCGACCGTTGTTGTTTTTCTCCATGATCGCCACCATGATTTTTCTGCTGGCCGGCGGCTTAGCCGTGCCGCTCATTCTTGAATACGCACGTAGCGGCCTAGTGCCACGCTTCCCCACCGCGATCCTATGTTCGGCGCTCGCGGTGGTCGGCGTGGTCGCGATTGCAACCGGCCTGATTCTCGATCTTGTCGCGCACGTTCGACGCGAAGGCAAGCTGCTGGCCTACCTGCACTACCCGGCGCCCGACGACAGTGCGGCCGAGCAGTTCGCCGAAACCCAGCCGTAGACTGTCGCGTGGCTATCGTCAAAGCGACTACTTCAGCAGCACGTCTTTCAAAAAACGGATCGGCACATGGTTATCGAGCACGCGAGTGCCTTCTTGATGACACACCAACAACGGTGGCGGATTCGCACCGAAAACTTTGCGCACCTCTGGCATTGCGGTCGAGCCTTTAGTTCGTGAGGCGCTAACCTTGGCTTCGATAAACAGGCGGTCGCGCGGTGATTTCTCCACGACAAAATCGATTTCTTCGCCATCGCGTGAGCGCCAATGAAAAAACTGCCAGCCCAGTTGGTAGTTGTTGTTGAGTTTGTGAAGCTCGGCGAATACCAGGTTTTCGAACAGCGCGCCCTGCTGCGGCGAGGTGAGGATCGGCGCCGCTGACGTCCAACCCTGCAGGCGACAGGCTAATCCAGTATCCAAGAAATACACCTTTGGCGATTTGATGAGTCGGGTTGACAGGTTGGAAGCAAACGGCATCACCAACGCGATCATGTGCATGCGCTCGAGGACCGAGAGCCATTCTTTGACGGTTTTGCTGTCAACCCCGGCATCGGCCCCGAGGCTCGACATATCGAAGAGGTTGCCGACCCGCCCGGCAAGCAAGCGAACGAACGTGAGAAACTCGCGGCTCTTCTGAATCCCAGCTGCGAGCACGATGTCTTTTTCGATGTAGCTGTTGATGTAGTCGTCGAGAAATTTCTTGGGATTGCGCGCTGGATTGGCGTGGAGTTCCGGCCACCCGCCTTGATACAGAATATCTTGGATGCTCGTTTCGGGCCGCGATGCGGAAATTTCCGCGATGCTGAGGGTGTGAAGATCGAAAAAACTAGCGCGGCCGGCCAGGCTTTCTTTGATGTTGCGATCCATCAAAATCTGATTCGACCCGGTCAGCCGCAGGATTGTCTGCGGTTCGTTTTTGCGGTCGCGCTTCCATAAATCGGCGCGGCGTTTCAAAGATG
>JAYWHS010000567.1:0-11962 GCA_043777635.1 Kofleriaceae bacterium
GCATTGCCATAGGTCCACGCCGCCAACAAATCCAGCGCGGCAGGCAAATCTCCGTCGGCAATAATGCGTTCACGCATACTCGCCCAACCAAGTTGCCAGCCGGCAACGCCGCGAGTCGAGTTAGTCATGGCCGCGAACGCCTGATAGCCCAAGGCCGGGATTGCCACGCTGGTATCGACATCACTCATGTAGCTAGCGAAGCGTGCCGCCGCCTGGTTGTAGCCGCTGCGGCCATCGCGCATCCAGATCAACGCAGCTTGCCAGCGACCCCAGTTGCGATTTGGGCCTTCCGCGATGGCATCCCACGTTGCCGCCACGACCTTAGTCGACACACGATAGTCTTGCTGCACCAACGTGGCAGCGATGAGGCGTGCAGTATGCGCGCTTGACGCAATGGCTTGCACAGCTGCTACGCGTGCAGCCCCAAGTTGATAGTTGCCACTGATGGTGGCCAGGGTATGTAGCGTTGCTAACAACCCTGTGGTTGCAGTGAGCCGAGTTGCCCGTGCAGCGCGGCGGCTGGTCAGATATGTGATGATATCGGGTTGCACTAGACGGTTATCTGGGTCGTGGATGACGCTACCCAACATGCACGGCGGTCCCAAGATGCCACATTGTGGCAGCGACGCCGCCGACGACGTCACCGCGTTGAGCCATGCGGTAAATTTTGCGATCGGTGCGCTGCGCACGGCCGCCGAGGCGAGGACCAAATCGCCCGTGGTCAAAGCGCGAGCCTGCAACAGCTCGTCGAGCACGGCCCATGTCGTAGCCGCACCGTTGCCAGTAGATGTTGCCGCCAACGTCGCCGCCAACGCAGCAAGCTGTTGCCGTTTGGCGATCAGCCATGGAGCGGAACCTACGCCAGCTTTGTTCGCCACTAACGCATGTTGCGCTGGCGCCAGCAAAGGCAGGCCGACGGTTGTCCACGTACCGGTGGTGGTCCAGCCGACGGTGGCGGCGGCATTCACCACAGCGGTCGTTTGTAAGCCAACCTGCACCCGCCGACCCATGACCAGTGCAGTTGCTGGGCCACGATCATTCCAGGTAATGCGCACCATCGCGCCAACGCGATCACGCACAGCGATTACACGATGTTGGGCGTCGAACTCATACACCACTACCGCGAGCTTGGTACCCGGCCAGGTCAGCGCAACTTGATTCGGCGCAGGTTTCGACACCGAAAGCTGGGTCGCAAAAGAATCCGCGTTGCCAAGCCAAATCGGCAAGTTGCCCAACGCCAAGGCGAGTTCGTCAACGCCTCGTCCGGCTATCGGACGGTCGAACTGCAACTGTAATTCGGGGTAGCGCCGACCGACGCTGCGCCGATCATAAAGCGCTTGTTCAACCAAGCCAAAGCCGGTAGTAGTTTGCCAGGCAAGTTGGCCGCCCGTGTCGACGGTAATCGTCCGCTCACCCCAGGTATACGTGCCAGGTAGCAACGCTTGTCGGGCTTGCGCCAACAATGCTAGTGCCGCAGGATCGCGCTGCGCGACTGCCTTGGCATCATCGCCGCGTTGCGCTTCGAGCCAACGTTGATGGTAGCTGAGCCCATCGACCATGCTGGCCGGCAGGTATTCCGTTAGATCATCAAACAAGGCATCGCTGATTGCAGTGTAGCGTTGCAAGTACGCGCCGGCGGTGTAGCCTTGGCTTTCACCCGCTATGCCACCGAACGGCGGGCCTCGGGTGCCACGCCTGTTGCCGCCAAAATACCCGGCCGGACTTGCAGTCGACGTACCGGTATCTCGATCTGGATCAGCAGTCTTGCTCAGCACATCAGAGCTCGCCGCCTTGCCTTCGGCGTTATCGCCGTTCGTTGTAGCCGAAGGTTCACTGACAGCGACATCAATCGGTGGCGGGCCGGCCTCTGCCTCACGCGCCCGGCTAGCATCGGCTTTGTCTTCGACCATCATGGTGACCACCGGGCCGCCGGTGCCAAAACCCGAACCGATGCCAAATCCCGTACCGGTGCCACCGCCGGCGCGGCCTGCCCCATGGCCCAGCATCAGCAGCCCGCCACTTTCGTCGCCGTAGCCCCGCGATGGGTCATAAAACATCTGCTGCGGCGTGCGCCACAACAACCCCGCGTCGGTCACTACCACTGGTGCGATCGGTAGCGCATTACCTGCGCTCGGCCGAGTTTTCACAACGACTTTTGCTGGCAATGCATAGCTTGCCCACGTCTGACCGTTGCCCTGCACAGTATTGGTGCGATCGCCGGCACCCGCTTCGAGCACGAGCAACGACGTATGGCGCGACAGTAAAAAATATTCTTTGCCTAGCGCTACAACTTCGAGTCGAATCGCTTCATCGCGGGTCTCTCGACGCTGCGCATCACTTGGACACATCACCGCACTGCGATTTCCGGTTTGCCGCTGGCACGGTGGCGCAGGTTCCTGTTTAGCCAGCATGCGCGCCGCAATGTGGCGTTGTGCCCATAACCGAGCCACATACCCTGCCGTTTTCATTGTCCGAGGACCGGACAAATCAAGTTCAACACGGGTAGTCCATGGCGCTCCAGCGCTCACGCCCTGCACCATCAACGCCACGGCTTGCGGCGCTTGATCTGTTACCGCGCCAGCGGCACGCGCCCGATGCGCGACCCATTCGAGCTCTTCACCTTGCGCAAGTTGCGCCGATCGCAGGTAGCCACGTAGATTTGGCACTGGCGCACCATTGGCGTCCACCGGCGTCACGGTTACTTGGCCAACGCGCGTGGTGTGCAGCGCGGCAATCGCATCAAACGTACGCCATGCCAGATCTTCAGACAAATCAAGCTCGGTGGCGTAGCCGTCGGTGGCCGCCGCAAGGGCTTGTAAATTTGCAGTTTCGACGCCAGTACCAACCCCCATACCGATAAATTGCGCACGCCCCACAAGTTTGGCGCGCAAACCATCAAGTTGCCGCACGCCTGCGGTGAGCACGCCGTCGCCGATATACATCAACATGCGATTGCTGGCCGCCTGGCCGGCCGCATGCGCATCAAATTGCAGCAGCGCGGCATCCACCGCAGCACCAAGATCGGTGGCGCCGACACCACCGGTTTCTTGTTTGAGTAGAGTTTCGGCCAACTGTTTACGATCCGCTGCACGCACCTTCACCATCGGCAAACTCACCCGTGCGTTGACGTCAAACGACAGCACTGCAACCTGGTCGTCTTCATCGATTTCCTGCAACGCACGATCAATGATTTCAGCTTGAGCGCGGCGATCCATAGCGCTACGCGATGCGCTGACGTCGTTCAGGATCACCCACGTCCGCGGTTGGTACACGGCCGCCGTGGAGGTATCGAGGCGCAGCGGTGCGCGCACCAACATGTAGTCTCCATGGCTGTCGGTAGCCGTTGCAACTGTGGTTTGCGCTGCTGCATCGCGCACATGCAACACCAGCGAGTCACCCACCTTCACGTTGCGTGCAGCGTACGACACCATCACGTCTTGGCCGGTGCGAACGATATTGATTTGATGACTGGTCGAACGCACCTCGCAGGTAGCGCAATTCGCAATGCGTACCGCTACATCCACTTGCTCGACCGGTTGATCCACATCGGGAATCGGCACCCGCAACGTCCACGTATCGTAGAGTTGCGGTAGTGCTTGCGTGTACACAACCGCCAAGCGCTTTTCAGCGCTAGCGCGCAACGGATAAATTTTCATTTCCAAGCGTCCAGCCCCGGCGTACTCAAGCAGGCCTGGATCGATGCGGCGATAGACCAAATCTTCATAGACCCGGCGCGCCCGCATGCGATCGGTGACAACAGCCTCGGTCAGCGTACCGTCGACGTACATGGCAAATCGTTGCAGCGCCGCGTCAGCGGGAATCGCAAAACGATACATGCCTTCTTGTTCATATGGTGCGGGATTCAAAAACGTTTGATCTAACGCAACCCGCGCTACCCGATTTTCAATCACCACGTCGATGCGCAACTGGGTCATCGGCAACGGGGTTTCTTGAGTTTGCGAATTGGGCATGCGCGCATACAACGAGCCGTTGCGCACCGCTGGGCGTAAGCCACGTTCATCGCGCGCCCGTGCCGCTTGGGCCCAGCCAACCAGTTGACTCAGGCGCGGTGCCGGCCCGCGCACCGGCACCGTGTGCAATTGCGCCTGGCCTTGATCACCAGCGTGCAAGGTAACATTGCCTTGCGCATTACCGAGGGTGACCACGCCGCGAATCACTGCAGCCGAGGTAGCTTGAGGCGATGCATCGACGACAAACCGCGTGCCCAGCACCGATATCTGCGCAGCGTCGGAATCAACAGTAAACGGACCCGCGCCCGGTGCAACATCGAACAAGATTTCACCGGACACTTTGACATGGCGCGGGCCTAGCTCGGTTAGGCTTGCACCTTCGCGCAGCCACACCGTGCTGCCGTCGGCAAACGTACGTTGTGCCCCGGTAGCCGCAGCGAGCAGCGGGACCACCGTCGGTGCATGGCGGTGCCCAGCCACATACCAAACCGCCACCGCAGCTGCGGCCGCCGTCGCAATCGCACCGCCAACAATCCAACTGGTGCGTTTTTTGCGCGCACGACCATGTGTAGCGACCAGCGCAGCTCGCACCCGAGCCCGGCCAAGATCGGAGATCTGCGGCGGCGTGCTAGCGCCGCTGAGTAAATTGGTGACGTTCTTTTCCAACACGTCATCGGTCTGGGAATCAAGCTCGGCTTGAGTCGTCAGCTGATTTGGATCAACAGGGTCGTTGCTCACGATGGCACCTCCGCAAAACTTTGAGAAAAAATAGTGAATGCGTCGCGGAATGCTCGGCGCGCCCGCGCCAACAAACTTTTCGCTGCGTCTTGTGACAAGCCCAACTCGTCGGCCATGGCCGCGAGTGAAATGTCATCCATATATTTGCGCACCAACACGGTGCGATACTGCGGCGGTAAATTTGCGATCGCCATGTGCACCAAGTCGCGGGTTTCGCTGCGATCCAACACATCACCTGGTAACGGCGCATCGGCCATGGCAGCGAACACTTGGCCTAAGCTGGTATCGATGCGAGCCCACGTTGCAGCCAATTCACTGCCCCGCCGATGGGCGCGTAACTGATCGCGAATCACATTGCGTGACAGCGTTGTTAACCACGCCGCCACGCTGCCGCGCGCGCTATCGAACTCCGCAACGCGTGCCAAGGCATGGGAAAACGTTTCCTGCACAATGTCTTCGGCCAGCGCAGCATCGCGCCCGACCCGATAGAAGACAAACGCGTACAACCCATCAACATGCGCATCAAATAGTTGACCGATGGCCGATGCATCGCCAGCGGCAGCCGCAGCAAACACCTTTTCAGGCGAGCTGCTGGGCACAGAAACGGACCGAACGAGCGAACGCTCGGAGCGGGGCCCCGTCAGGCGCAACAACGCCATCAACGTAAACATAGAGTTATCCTACGCGTTTCCATGAATGTACTTGTCAGTGGACGTAACGCAGGTGTCGCGCGATCTAACGCTTTGTCGCAATTTTGTGCGGTGAAGCAACGATTTCAAGCACATACTAGTCATATCGCCTGTGCGTTCGCCGCCCCTACTTGCAATATCGCTGCTTGCCCATGTTGGCGGAACTGTGGCTCTCGCTCTATGGCTGCCGGACCACCCTGATCGCGAGTTTGATCCTGCGACAAGTGAGCAATCACTACCGCCGATGCAAACCACGCAAGCAGCAGCAGCGTATTACGAAGTTACGATGTTGCCACCCGACACGGTGAGCCAACCGTTGCAACCCGCCGCTGCATCGGGACTGGCACCGTCGACGACAACGCGTGGGTCGAGCACTACCGCACCAATGCCAATCGCTGTGCCGACTGCGGGTGCCGCCGATGCATTGTCGACGACAACCGCAACCGATGCTACCGGATTTCCTCACACCAACGCGCCTGCCGAGACCCTGCCGCCGGTCGGTGGTGCGGTGTTATCGATGCGCGCCGGGCCAGGCAAAACTCTCGGCCGCAAACCGCAGCTGGTGCTCGGCTCCGATGCACCCGCCACCGAACAACTGGCGGCCGTCACCGCTGAGGTGCCGCGCTCGGGCCTGTTATCACCGACTGTCGGTGGCGGCGCGGTTGCACATCAAGGCGTGTTCACGGCCTACGTCAGGCGCGATGGCTCGTTCAAGATCGTCGACAATCCTAATTTTCATATCGAGCTAGCCCTGCCATCGCCGCGTTCCTTAGGTCGGGGCATCAGCGACTGGTACGCCAACCCAGACGCAGCCGTGCGGGCGCAAGACAGCGAACGCGAAAAAGCCAAGCATGAACGCAGCAACAGCGATGATCCTAAACCTGATCGCGGCGGCACCGTGCCGATACTTAAAGGTGGTTTCGATATCACCGCAGCGCTCATGAAGGGCGATGCCTATCTCGCCAACAAGCGGCGATTCCTCGACGCTACACGAGCGGAACGCGTGCAAATTGCAGCGCGCTATCAAGAACAACAACTGCGCGACGCTGGCACCATGATGCGGCAGCGGTTAGCGGAACTCAGCAACCAACTGGTCGCGCCGAGCATTGCAAAAATGACGTTATTTGAAATGTGGGACGAGTGTGCGGATCGCGGCGAACCGCTGGTGGTCCGTGCCGGTCGCGATGCCCGACTCGCAGTCCTAGGTTACATCGCCGTGCACTTTCAGCGTGGCAGCGCTGAGGCCTTCACCAACGACGAAATCGCGAAATTTAATGCACGACGTCGCAGCATCGCCGCTTTCGTGCCGTATCCGTAGTTGCTTAGGCCGCAGCGCGTTCGGTTTTGCGCCGCAGGGTCAAAATCGCTACTTCAGCTGCGGTGCCATCGCCGAAGCGCCGAGTCACGCCAGAAAACCCAACGCCGGGTGTGACGTACAGGTTGGTACGAGGATCAATCGCAAACATGCCCCGTCGATAATTGAGCCCGATGCGTTTCATGATGCGATCGGTAACACCTGGCACAAACATTTGGCCACCGTGGGTGTGGCCCGACAACACCAAATCACAACCACGCGCAGCGAGCGCTGGTGCCAAATCGGGCGAATGACACAACACCACGCGGGTGCCATCCGCAGCGCCGTGAAAAGCCGCGCGCACATCATGATGGCGCGTTACCGGGTCATCGATACCAATCAATGACAAAGGTGCGCCATGAATATCGATCGTCGACGACGAGTTTTTCATGACTTCATAGCCGCAACCTGCTAACCCTGCGGTCACACCTTGATTCCAGGTGAAGTAGTCGTGGTTACCCAACACTGCAAACACCCGTCGGGCTTGCAGCCCTGCTAGTTGATCCGAGATCAATTCAACTTCGTGCCGACGCCAGCAAACGTAATCACCGGTGAGTGCAACCACGTCGGGCTTGGCGGCATTGGCAGCGTCAATCGCCGCCCGTATGTGCGCACGCGGCGTCAAACTACCAACGTGAATATCGGAAAGATGCGCAATCGTGACGCCATCATGGCGAGGATCAAGATCGGCAACATGAACATCTAAATGGGTGACCCGAGGCGGCGTCGGCGCTTTTGCCATGACGCGCACTGTGGGGCGCAACTGCCTCGATGGCAATGGTGAATCATTTTTTGCAGGTGTGAAACAAGCTACGCGGGGGATGGCAGAGCCCAGCGACCTACCATTGCACCGTGACAGCCGCCATCAAGGTGCGGCCCGGCGAAAAAAAGCCGTTGCGAATTTCCGGACGAGCATTCAAAACGTCGTCGAAGCGCAGCGTGAATTGCGTTGCATCGCGCGAGGTGTACGCGACGGTGGCATCGAGTAGCGTTGCGCCAGGCACTGTCGCACCTTGATCTAGACTTTGGCCATAGCTACGCAACCGAGGCCGCAGCGACCAAGCAGCTGCCGGATCGAATTCAACCCAAGCTTCACCGCGATGGCGGGGCAAGCGGTCGAGCGCATCAGCGTCGCCCGAAGCATCACTGGTCGCACGCACCGGGGTATAGGCACCACCTAACCGAATGCGGGGGTAACCGCTACGCACTTGCACCGATGCCAACACGTCAACGCCGACAACCTGCAGATTGCCAATATTTTCCAGCTGTCCGGTAACCGGACCAACGCGTGTGGTCCCGATCGAACGGCGAATATACGGCGCAGCTTCAAGGCGCAACCGCCACGGCGTTGCAATCACGCGCAGTTCACCGCTAGTAGCCAACTCGGGGCCAAGTGCAGCATTGCCGATGGTGCGATCATAACGCTCGCGCAGCGTCGGTGTGCGGCCTTTGCGTGCAACCGTGGCAATCAGTTCGAGCTGCGCTGTTGCTTGCCAACGCCCGACAACTTTACCTTCCAACCATGGCCCGGCCCCAATGCCAAATGGCACGGCGACGCCGACGGCAGCATCGAGTTTGGTGGTGACGGTTTGGATTTGACCATTGGCTGCAACTTCGAACACCGTCGCTGCCCCGGCCGTGCGCATAGCTTGACCGTCAATGGTGGCCGCACGTTCGTGATCGAACACCGTGGCGAGAGCGACACGACGCTGCTTACCAAATGCCCGCGTCGCCATGGCCTGCGCACCAACGCGCCAGGCCGAAAGATTTTCGAGCTGGGCCTGATCGGTAAACGCTACATCACGAAAATTGCGCGAGATACGCCGTAGTTGATGGACCCACGCCCGCCCCAGCAGTTGCGCAACCTTGGTTTTTTGGTCGAACCCAAGCCCCGCCCGCAACGTGGTTTCGCGATCGATCAACAACAGCGAGCCGGCCCGAGTTTCACTCGGCGGGGTGAGATAGCGACGGTCATCGGCAAATAGATCGAGTACCAACCGCCGGGTAGTGCGGCGGGCTAGCCGGCCTTCGGTTAAAGTTTCCGTCGGGTCACCATCGCGATATTCAAAGCGCACCGCCAAAGTCGCGGCTCGCCGGCCTTCTGCGACGTTGCGCACATCATTGGTGGCACTTGGCGGCAAACTAAATTCACGGACCCCAGCGTTGCCGCTAGCCGAAAGTCGCACCGCCCAGCGCTCGGACAACATCGCGCGAGCTGAACCAACCAGGGTTGCCGATGGCAACGTGTCAGCGCCGAACCGCGCCAACACCAACTGGGTGCCGACGGCGTCGCGGGTATGGACTTCGATAACTCCGCCTGGCCCGCCTGGCCCATCAATCGGCGACAAAGGTGTCGTTGAAACCCGAATCTGCACGATATCGGTGATGGGAATCGTCGAGACATCGAAGGTCCCGTAGAAAGGATCACTGACGCTAACTCCGTCGATCAACACCCGCACCGAACCTTTGCGGGCACCGCGAATATCGATATTCACGCCGCCGCGCCCGACTGCGCGCACCGAAACATCGGGCAACAACGCCAGCGCCGAACCAAGATCGGTGGCACCGCGCCGCGCCAGTTCTTCCCCGGTCAAGCGCAACGAGGTGTCGCGATCAAACGGTTTATCCGGTCGCTCGTCCCACACTTCAATTATTTCAGCTTCGCTCATCAAACGAATATCGTCGTCGGTTAAACCCGGTTGAGGCGCCGGTTGCGGTTGGCCAGGTGTCAGCGGAGTTGGTGAGTCGGCAACCTGCGCCGTGGGCTGCGCTGGGTCGGCTGCTACCGCTAGACGGCTGCGGTGGATGGCCACCGGCAGGAGCACAGCCAGCAACGCAAGAGTTCGCATTGCAGCATCATACAAGCAATCGTCGCCACAAAGCGCGACCCATGGGCCCCGCTTCGAGCGTTCGCTCGTTCGGTTCAATTTTGGGCCCAGAAATGGAGCGAACGGGCGAACGCTCGGAGCGGGGCCCAATCACATAGCTGACCGAGACCGCTTTTTGTTGGTTGCACCGCGCCCATCAAGCCCGTAGCATTTGGCAACGTGATTACTCCAGCCGTCGCCGATACCACTCCTCGCCATGTGCCTTGCCCGCAATGCGGCGGCTTGATTCACCCGATCGCGAGCCGGTGCAAACATTGTCGCGCTGCGATGGCAGACCACGGCGCGCGCCCACGCAGCGGCGGCATTGGCTTGCGGAGCCTGCCATCGTTAGCAGCGACACCGCTTGCGCTTGACCTATCTAGTTCGACGGTGGCAGTCACGTTACCCGGGCCGGCGATAACACCGCTTAGCTCAACCACTGCTACATCATTTGATTTCGGCGAAGCTCACGATCGACCGTGGTGGAAACGTTGGCCGATGATCGTCGTCGCACTTGCAACGGTCGCGATTGTAGTTGCCACCGTCTTGATGGTCTGGCCACAAAACCAACAGCGCGGGACCAACGTGGTAACGCCACCTGCGCCGGCCAACATGGATACCAATCCGATGCCAGAAACGCCGCCAACGTTGCCGCCGGCCTCGACTGACCCATGGAGCGGTACCGGGCCAGCGGTACCTGCGCCGATCGATCCCAGCGGCTCAGGTATGCCGATTCCCACGCCTGATCCTGACGCCGATGTTGATGTCGACCCAACGACGATTATCCCGAACCCCAGCACCGACCCAAACGCGCCAATAGCCCCACCGTCGAACAATGCCGCGCGCGATCAGTTCGTCGATCAGCTGGCCACCTCGGTGTGCAAACAAATTGCAGGGTGTACCAACATCGATCAAGCGATGACCGGGGTGTTGTGCGATGCAGTGGTGGCATTGCTCAACCAAACCTCGACCGGGAGCAGTTGCAGCTTCGATGCGAGTAAAGCTGCAACCTGCTTACAGCGCGTGCGCACGCTTACCTGCAACAGTCAGCTCAACGTCATCGATGCAGTGTCGCTGCTCAATGATTTACCGGCGTGTCTCGAATCGCTGCGTTGCTAAGTTGCCGCCGGCGGCGAAAGCCGTTACGGCCAACATTAACGCATCAAAGTGAAAGGGCGAACCGATCGACTACGCGCAATGCATCGACGATTTGGTGTGAATAGCGCGGTGATTTATTTTTTCAACGTGTGACATTCTAAACAGCCAAACCCTTTAGGATTGGCCTCGGAGTACTCTTCTTCGCCAATCAGCTTGGCCATCGTCGGCTTGATCTCTTTGTTCATCCATTCGAGATCCGCTGGCTTCCATTTGCTCATGTCAGCGAAGTCGAGCACCGGCAGTGCTTCGTTTGGCATGATGAATTGGCCATCTGCGGCAGCTGCGCCGTGGCAGGTTTTGCAACCGAAGTCTTTGAACTCTTCAGCATCGTGTTTTTGAAACAACGGCGCCATGGTAGGCACCACCGTATTCTTCATAAACTCGATGCGTTGATCCTGATTCATTTCGTCAAACGGCACCGACAATGCGGTTGACGCTGGTTTGACCGGAGTTGACGTACTGCCACAGCCAGCGACCACAAACCCAGCTACCACGAGCAACGCCCACTTGTTCATGTTCATGCGCCGCATCCTACGGATCAGGACTCGCGCTGTCCATCGGTGGGGGAAGATCCTACGCGTTGGGGCCTGGCACCCCATGCAGGCCTGAAAGTACGGCCTGAACACCGTCGTAACCAGCCGACATCGTGTGGTTATCCACGGCGGCAGTTGGCCTGGCAATTGCTTTACGAATCATCATGAAGTTCGCTTCGGTCGTAGTATTGAGTTTTGTCGCAACCCTCGCGGCCTGTGATGCAGGCAAATCGTCCGGGCCAGATGCCGCGGTGGTTATTGATTCACCGGCAGGCACCGTTGATGCACCTGCCGGTGTCGCGCCTAAGTACATGACGAGTTGCTCGCTAACCGGCACCGCCTGCGAGATGCCGTACAAGTGTTACAATTTCCGTATGCAGGGTCCGCACTGTAGCAAGACCTGTAGCTCGAATGCGGATTGCCCAGCTCCGTCAACAAAATGCGGCGGCCAGGGTGTCTGCAACGTTCCTTAGCCTCGCGCTATCGACCAAGAAAGCTGCTGGCCAATATCGTTAACGCTTGCGCTGTGCGGCTGGCCGCAACTGCAATCTGACAAACCTGGCAGCTACACTAGCCACCTACCAAACACCCCAGCACTACCCTCGCCTTTTCAGAGACTTCCACCGCTACCGCCGTGGCACCTTGCTTGCAC
>JAYWHS010000568.1:0-3418 GCA_043777635.1 Kofleriaceae bacterium
GAAGATGAAGTTACGACGTCTGCGGACCGCAAGGCACAAGCTGCCAAAGCGGATGCCGAAAAGCAAAACAGCTTAGCGTCGCAACCTGCCGTCCGTCATCGCAAACTTCTGGTGCGCAAGCGCTTCGAAGTCGCTGCGCTCATGGAATCCACCATTAACGCTGACTTTCGTCACGTCATTGGCGGCGGCCTCAAATTGGAATATCACTTCACCGACATGATCTCGGTCGGTGGCCTAGGCGTCGCGTCTGGGTCATTCAACACCAAGTTGGTCGATCGGATTTTGCCAACGCTTAACGACATGGATCCTCGATCACCAACCGAAGACCAGCTGTTGGCTCATCTCAATGAAATGCCGCTCCATGGTGCGGCATATCTGAGTATTACGCCTTGGTACGGTAAGTTGGCGGCGTTTGGGAAATCGTTTCTGAACTTCGATTTTTACTTCCAAGCTGGTTTAGCGTTTGCGCAATTAAACTCGGACTGCCCTGCTTCGATTTGCAGCGATAAGTCGCCAGGTAAAGTCACCGTCGTTAACGGCATGGATGTAGCCCCGGACTTTGATCCAAACAACGATGCGCCTCTCAACAGCGGCACCCGTCTGGGCTTATATTTAGGTGGCGGTATTCATGTATTCCTCAACGACTTTATTGCGTTGGACCTAACCGTGCGTGACTACGCCTTTGTCGACAATCCATCGGGCGCCGACTTCAACGCTGACCTTTTTGTTAGCGATGACGACAATCGCTTTTTGCAACACCTGTTTTTCGGTGTTGGCGTTTCGTTTATGCTGCCGACTGCGGTCAAGCGCACGCCGTAACGCACCAGCGGTTACGTTGCAACATGATTGCAATATGGTTGCAACCAGCGAACCCTGGTGCCAACTGAGTTGGCAAAAAATGAACCTCTCGTGGTCGAAGCCGTCATCTGATGGCTTTTTTTTTGGCCTAGTCTTTGCTTTTGATTGCTACACTGGACCAGCGAATGAATCGACTTGTAGCAATTCTTTTGGCGTTGGTTTTCGGCGGTTGTGTCACACCGTCCATTCCAATTCCACCACCGTCGCCTGAGCGAATGGAGTTCGCTGTGGACAGCGCAGCAAGCACTGCTCGCTTTAGCTATCCACCCTCCGCGATTTACGCGGATTCAACCGTGTATGTCTTCAATCGCGATCGCGGCGTAGGCGTAATCACCACATCACAACCCGATGGACGGGTGCTGCCAACCGAAGCCTTCGCGGCGCAATTGGGTGACCAAGTTGTAGTAACCATTGAGCGCGATCAACAAGCCGTTTCGACCTGTATTCGGCTTCGCAACGGTAATCAGTCAGCTACTGACGCTTGCGAATAAGCACGTCTTGAATTTTCGTGTACCAGTCGACCGACTGGCGGTGCGGACCAAACAAGTAGTTAGAGTACGCCTGCGGGCACGCACGCCACGTTTAACGAGCTGACATCCTCGGTTGCGGGACCTCGGTTGGCCATTCCTCCAAAAGTGGATGGCTAACAAATCGAGCACCATCGCGAATCACCACCAATTGCAGCTCCGCGCCGGCTGGTTGCGACCACACTAAGCGCGCTAAATTATGCGCAGCGCCATGGTTCAAACTGTAGCCATTGACCGATTCGACCAGATCGCCTGGCCGCAGGCCCATGTCATCCGCTGGGGTATTGCGAAAAACATGATCGACCACGGCACCTTGCGCTGACGTGGTGTAACGCACACCGAGGTAGCCGTGACCATCATTTTGCTGCACATCACGCATGGACGTGCGCATAGCCGCGCCCGGACATCGCTGCGTATTGATGTTCTCTGCAACTTGCATAGCCATCAGGGTAGTTGCCAACGCCAGGCCAGAGGCCAAGCCGGCCATCGTACAGGCCATCGTTACACTGCCCATTCCTCGTCGACGTTCGGCAGGTAGCAGGGCTTCCCGGCGAAGCGCTACAACGTCGGCTGCAGCTGGCAGCACGACATCGGGTGAGCCCACTTCAGTTGATGGCACATTCGGCCCGTTCGGCACATTCGGCTCGTTCGCGAGATTCGACATGTAAGCTCCGGTTAGTTTGTGTTCTTCTCTACCAGTATACGATAAGACTTTATTCCTGCACTACGGCAATACATCGATGATGTGTTTTTTTTACGATCGCTCGCACTGTTACCTAAGCGCGATCGGAGCTTCGTCGACGTGGTAACCTAACACCCACTTGTGAGTGTTCCGCGCCCGCGCCATCGGCGACGCTGGTTTCTAACCATCGTTGTATTTGCAGTAGCTGTCCTTGCGGCGGCGGTTGTGGTGGCGCGTAAACGCTTCAATGGCCCTCCGTTGGCGAACGACATTGCTTCGATGCTCAATCAAAAAATGCGTGGTCGCATTGAAATCGGATCGATTGAGTGGCCTACCGACGCCTTCAAAAAAGTAGCAACCGGCGGCTGGGTATCGGTTACGGTTCGCGATGTAAAAATCTGGGACGACTGCGCACAAAATCGCAACCCCCAGGCCGTTGTTGAGCCGGCACCAACCGCAATGGGCAAACTTGCCGAGCCGCTACCCTGCGGCAATGATGATAAGCCCAGCGCTGGCCGCGAACCGCGAAAACTCGTCGTGGCTACCGGGCTCATTACCGCGCAAATTGATATTCACGCCTTGATTTTCGGCAATCACGATTTCGTGTTGCGTCACGTCACCGTGGTCGGCGGTCAAGTACTGCTCGAACAAACGGCTGAACCGTATCCGCTCTATCCATACGATAAGACTGTCATGAGTTTACTCACGGCGTTTTACCCACGCGAACGGCCGGTGTTTCGAGCTGGCATCTACGCTGACAAACCGCCACCGATTTTTGATTTGCGCGATATTCACCTGAGCGGCGTCGACGTCTACGGGCACTTTGGCATGCTCAAGGATGGCGGATTTGCGACGACCTTGCAGGTGCGCGGCGTTTCGCTCAATGTTGAGGCCGCCAGCAACGCTGGATTTCTATACATGGATGGCCGCGATCCGCTGAGCTCAAAGTTTTACGTTTCGGCACCGATGACTTCGAAAGGGGCCACTTTGCGGATGCTCGACCTCGGCAAACCAGAACAGTTTGCAATCGGTGTTGATCCCAAAACCCGTAGCCAAGCTTATAAAATCGAATTCGTCGACCTCACCGTGAATCGTTTGGCGCAGTTACCGGAATCGTGGAGTGACGACAACTATGTCGCCAGCACCCTCTACGTTGATCTCATTGCCCACACCAAACAAGGCGCGGAAATTTCGGTACGGGGCCGGCTTGCGGACTACTTCGACCGACCGTTTGGCGGCGCATGGGATCTCAAAGTGGAAGGCCAGAATCTTGGGCCAACGCTGCATGACGAGATCAATGAAAAAATTGGTGGCGCCAGTGTCTCGGCAACGCTGATGTTATCGGGGCCAT
>JAYWHS010000569.1:0-3413 GCA_043777635.1 Kofleriaceae bacterium
GATCAATGGCTCAACCACCAGACTATTGAAACGTGCCGCAACAATCGCAAAACGAAGTCCGTCGGCACCGAGGGAACCAGAAATCATGTGAGGCATAACGGTTGCGACCATAGCAACCCACAGCTAGTTCTGTCACGCGAACGCGCGCAGGCTTTTGACTTGATCTGGCGACCCCAACACCACCAACGTCATGCCGGCGGTGAGGCGCTCCCCTGCATCGGGATTATAAACCCAGGGTTTGTCGTCGGCCGACTTAAGCGCAAGCACGGTCATGCCAAATCGCTCGCGAATCTGTGCTTCTCGCAGGCTTTTGCCAGCAAGTTCGCCATCGCTGATGTGTATTTCGTCGATCCGAAAGGTTGCACGTTTGTCGCGCAGCATTTCATCGAGAAAGCGCACCACTGCCGGGCGCAACAACTCGGAGACCATGCGCATGCCACCGATATGGTTCGGCGAAACGACGCTATCGGCGCCGGCCCGCTTGAGTTTTTCGACATGCGGCAACTCGCTACAACGCGCAATAATCCGAGCTTTGGAATTTTGCTGCCGCACCGTAACCACCAAGTACAAGTTGTCTTTGTCCGACGACAACGCGGCGACCAGGCCACTCGCGCTGGTCAAGGCCGCTTGATCCAACACCGCATCTTCGGTGGCATCACCGACCAAATAACTGAATTTTTCCCGAGGAAACTTTGCTGCGATTTCTTGCAGCCGAGTTTCATCGAGATCGATCGCAACCACCGCCATATGTGAAGACAGGAGTTCTTCAATAATATGGCCACCGGTACTGCCTGCGCCGCAAACTATGGTGTGTTCTTTCATACGTTGAATCCGCTTTAACAATCGCTTGGATTTCAGAAGGTTAGAGAGGTCACCTTCGACGATAAATGCAGTGATCGTCGAAGCGAAATACACCAAGACGCCAGTGCCGAATACTAACAGCACGATGGTAAACCAGCGCGCCAGCGGCATTTGGTCCATGCCAGGTAAAATTTCGCCATACCCAACCGTGGTGACGGTGATAAACACGAAGTACATGCACTCGGAAAAATTCCAGCGGCCATCGCCAATCAATTGAAAGCCGATGGTGCCGATCAGGACAACCGCCGCCAATGCAGCCAAGCCGGCCAGCAAGCGATTGCGCATGGACAAGTTCACGCCTCGTAATATACACCCATGCCGGCCGTGGTATGAACTCGGCCATGCAACGTCTGTCCAGCTTTCTCGGTGGCCAATGGATCGCAGGCTCCGGGCCCACCGTCACGCTTAGCAATCCAACGACCGAAGCTGCGATTGCCGAGGTTTGCAGCTCCGGATATGATCTCGACGCTGCCCTAACCTATGGCCGACGAACCGGCCGGGCCGCGCTGGCCGAACTCAGTTTTGCACAACGCGGCGAATTGATCGCCAGTATGGCTAAAGCCATTTATGGTGCACGCGAGGAACTCATCACCCTTGCGGTCGAAAACGGCGGCAATACCCGAGGTGATGCGAAGTTTGACATCGACGGCGCGAGCGCGACGTTGGCGCACTACGCCGAACTCGGTGCCAAAATGGGCAACGCCAAATTACTTGCCGACGGCGACGCGATTGTGGTGGGCCGGACTGCACGCATGGCCGGCCAACACATCTGGGTTACTCGCCCAGGCGTCGCTATTCACATCAATGCGTTCAACTTCCCAGCCTGGGGACTAGCCGAAAAAGCCGCCTGCGCCTTGCTTGCTGGCATGCCGGTGCTGTCAAAACCCGCCACCGCTACCGCCTTAGTAACCCATCGACTCACGGAAATCCTCGCACCGTTGCTGCCCGCCGGCGTATTGCAGCTGCTGTGCGGCTCAGCATCGACGCTGCTTGATTTTGCTCGCACCGGCGACGTTATCGCGTTTACCGGTTCTGCTGGCACAGCCAAAGCGCTGCGCGCCCATCGTAATGTAATCGAACACGCCCTGCGCCTAAACGTCGAAGCCGATAGCCTCAACGCTGCCGTGCTCGCACCTGACGTCGATTTGACATCGGAAACCGGCCAATTATTCTTGGCTGATGTCGCACGCGATATGACTCAAAAAACCGGTCAAAAATGCACAGCGATTCGCCGCGTCATGGTTCCAGCACAACGGCTCGACGACGTTGCCGCAGCGCTATGTGAACGCCTCGATGCCATTGTCATTGGCGACCCAAGCCGCGACGATGTACGCATGGGTCCAGTCGCTACGGCAAACCAATTCGCCGACGTACGCGCCGGCATCGCGCGCTTAGCGGCGGTCACGGATTCAGTGCGCGGCGGTAACGGTGAGCTTGCCGCCCCACGAGGCGTCGATAACGGCAAAGGCTTTTTCGTCAACGCCGTACTGCGTTCGACCCGCGATGCCCACGGCTGCGCCGCCTTGCATGACCACGAGGTGTTCGGTCCGGTATCCACATTGGCAGCGTACGATGGCAGTGCAATCGATGCAGCAACACTGGTTGCACGCGGCCAAGGCGGGCTGGTGGCTTCGGCTTATAGCGACGATCGCGACTGGACAACACGGTTTGTTACCGACGCTGCGGCCTGGAACGGCCGATTGTTTTTAGGCTCGGCCAAGATGGCCGCGTTGTCACCAGGCCCTGGCACGGTGTTGCCATCGCTGATCCATGGCGGGCCTGGTCGCGCCGGTGGCGGCGAAGAACTCGGTGGCAGCCGGGGGCTTGCATTTTACATGCAGCGCTGTGCGCTCGAAGGTGATGCCACCGTGCTCAAGGCCATCGTCGGCGGAGGCGCAGCGTGAGCGGCTGTACCAACTGCTCGGGCAAATCGGGCTGCGATGATCGCAAAGGTCCGATGATTTCATCGATCGAAGAAACCATTGAACGCTTGTATCCGACGCGAGTGTGGGGCGAATCCACCGATGTGCCGATGTATGGCTCGGCTGGCGATCCGGACATGCTTGACGCGTTGACCGAAGAACTTGGCCAAGAACTCAATGCTGCGACGTTCGCGGTGCGCGGCGGTGAAGATGAACCGTGCGACTACATTTATGTTTTATGCGTTGGCCGCACGCCGTGCATTATGCAGATGCGCGACCACGCTGTGCCGGTTGCGCCGCAGGCGGCAGTCGGTGATGCGCCGGTGCTCGAAATGTATTTGCGCGTGGTCATCTCGCATCGCGCCAATATCTGCGCAGTGCAACAAGTGGCAATGGAGCTGCTTACCACCGACGACGGTTTTGTGGTGCGCGAATCACCGCGCGCTGGCGTGTACGATCCACCACTGCTCAAGCGCATGCAAAAACTGGTGGCTATTTTGCCGGCCTACGAGCTCATGCACGTTGATTTTGGCGAAATTGCCCATACCCCGCCGGGCTTTACCGCTGGTACCTGGACCGATCGTTACGGCGGTAAACCGAGCATCGCCAATTTCTTTTTCTACCCACAAC
>JAYWHS010000570.1:0-3406 GCA_043777635.1 Kofleriaceae bacterium
AAGGTCCGACGGTTCCGCAGAACCGTGCAGACCAGCGTGCGGCACCGTGATGATGATTTCAATCGGCGTGCGCAAAGGTCGGGCGCCTCGCAGCCGATCCTGGATAATCCCCATGAACGCATCGGCACGTTGTCGGCCACGGTCGACCGACATTGTCGCTTTTGCGGTTGGCGGTGTAGCGAGTAGATGTTCCGCAGGAGTGTGCGCTGTCCCAGAAGCGCTCGCGGCAGTCGGTGCTGCGCCAGTCGTAACCGTCGGGTACGTCGAAGTTGGTTCTGCGGGAGTTGAGACTGTCGGAATCTTATCTGTCGCTGTGGGTGCTGTTGCAATCCCAGCATTGAGCGCCGCCCAAACAATCGCTGCTTCGTCGCTGGCTAGCACCACTTCAAACTTCACCATTCCATTGTCGAGACTTCGCCTGGTCACCGAGCGTAGCGCTGCAACTTGTGCGGCAAGTACCGCGCCGGACGTTGTTCCGGCTACGGCGCCGGTTATCGCGCTGTGAGCTTGATCATACGCCTGCACGTTTTGGTATGAGCTGCACAATTTATCCAGCTGCGACGCTGGCATGCGCGTAGCGTATTCGATCCAGAGTTCTTCTTTCTCCGCCGTAGCTACCCGCGAAATAGCCCTAGCTTGGGAGTACGACATCACCCCAGTTCGCAATTGCTCGTCGACGAGCGGCAACTCCGCCAACTTGCGTGCAACCCGCACTCGCTCGCGTGCCGTGCGCAAATCCCAACCAACTCGCCACGCCAACCAATGCGCACACGATAACGCGCCTTGCACATGCCAGCCTGAAGCAATATCAAATTCTCGGATTGCCGTTAGCAGTCGATGCATCGCAGCGTCGAGATGCACTGACATTTTAGCGATTTGGTCACCCAGCGCATCGACATCGATGGCCACCTTCACCTCTGCACTCTGTTGCATGATCACACTCTATCATCGGCTTTTTCGACGCTGTGAATCGCTCACGGCGCTGCGAAGTGTCGGTTCAGTAAAAGAATTTCAGCGACGTAGTCCATCGGTGCGTGTCGCGCACATGGTAGCGTTGTGTCATCGTTTTATGCGCTGACAGTTGCCGTAGATATTTTTTGTCTAGAAATCACGTCAATATAATTCGAATAAATATTGCTCCTATTTTCCAAAGTGTTTACGTCCGAAGACCGGACGAATGCCCATGCGTTGTCACTCATGCAGGTCCTCGCACTCGCACTCGCACTCGCACTGGACACTATCGCCAATTCAAGTTAGTCGTATATCTGTTCGCCCATTGGCACTGCCTGATTCTGAACTGCTTGCAATGGCAGTCTTCGCTCTCAATCCCACAATCAACCCGCGACGCGACGGCGGCGCATCAGGATCCGCGCGAGCACCAACCTGCGCGGCCGCGCGGCCAGCCGCAGCGCACTCGTTCAAGCTCCAGCTCGCTCCCTCCGGAGCCGCTGTGAGCCGACCGTTCACCCAGCATCGCTTGCGCGCGCCGCGCTCCGCCGCACTCCGCCGCACTTCGCTTCGCTTCGCCGCACTCTGCCGCGCTCCGCCCACTCAGCTGCCGGCCGCAGCGAGCACCGTACAGCCCCCCAGCCTCCAGCCCGCCGTCCGAGGTCCGTCGTCCGTCGTTCAAGGTCCGATTAAGAACCCCACTCCGCGCGGCTCTCCGACGTGACAAACATCAAAAACGCTCCGCCCCACATCACCCCGGCAACAACTTCGCCCGCGTCGCACTCCACTGCGGATGCGCCACACTCGCCAACAACGGCCCCAACACTTGCCCCCGCGCAACCGCGAGCTCAACCACCGTCGCTGGTGCGCCACCTAACAACAGCGCAGCTCGGTCGGCAGTGCGCAATGCCGCGCTGCGATACCTCTCCAGATCCAACGCCGCTGGCGCCAGGTTCTTAAGAAACTGCTCAAGCCTAGTGCGCAATTTTATCGACAGCGCACCTTTCACCGTTTCGTCGAACGCGCGTTGCACGTCTTGGTCTTTGACCATCGCATCCGCTGCTTCACGCAACGACGGCGGGCCGAACAAGCGCACCACCGCAGCCACCGTTCGCTGCGCATCGTCTTGCGATAGTCCCGCAATCGCAACATGTTCGAGCCGCGTGAGTTCTACTGCGTGGCCAACAATTGCACGCAACGTTGCGTGCGGCAGATCACCTTGCATCACCCGCGTCGACAACACAATCACCGGCGTCGCCGTGCAAATCACCGTGGCATCGGCAAGTGGATTGTCGTGTTGATAGATCATTGCTGCGCCGGTGCCCAAAGCCGCAGCGATTTTAGGGAACATGGCGAGCGCCGGTGAGTTATTACTTGCGGTCACGCGCACTGCGCCGCGTAAATTGCGTCGCGCCAGCGCATCGTCGAGGTCTGGCCACAGCAGCGTTGCAGCTTCGGCAATGGTGGTGATAATGGGGGCCAGTGCGCTGAGTCCCGGGTCACTGAGCATGGCGCGCCCGGTGCTGTCGAGCACGCTGCGGTAGGCCGCATCAGCTGCCATGGTTGGTACTGGCAGCGCAATCACGGCATGTTGTGCTGCGTTTAGTGTTTGGCCCGCTGCGGCCACCAGCTCAAGGATCAGCTGCGCGTCGCTAGTGGGCCGTGGCTGGGTAGTTTGCAGCATATCGGCGTAGGCGATGACATCGCGCAGCTCGCCGGAGAATGCAGCGACGGTCCGCAGATGCTCAAGGGCAACACTGCCGGCACCTTGGTTACCGCCAAGTTCAACCAAGTCACGGCGCGCGTTCATCGCGCCAAGCGAGTTTGGTGCTACCGCAAGCGCGCGTTCAAAGGCGAGCTTGGCTTGTTTACTGTCGCCGCGCATCGCGCGAGCTGCACCCAAGCGATGCCACAGCAGTGCGCGCAACACCGGATCGCGATCATCCTTGCTGGAAAGACAACGAGCCAAAATAGCTGCGGCTTGGTCGGTTTCGGCGTTTGCCAAGGCCAACTCCGAGGCAAAATCGGCGGTTTCTAAGTCGGTCGGATCGGCCTGATTGGCGCGCTCTGCCGCTGCACGAGCGCGTGGCAAATCGTTCGCGCTGGCATAGTCGCGCGCTGCGCGTAGCAACCGTGCGCCACGGGCTGTTTGATTTGCGCCAAATGCTGACATCAATTCAGCGGTGCGCGCAGAACCTGAAAAATCACCAGCCAAGTCTTGGCGTTCCAGCAGTTTTTCGAGCAGTGGTAGATGTTTTGATTCGAGTGGTTTTGCTGCAGCCACCGCTGCCGCATAACACTGTTGCGCACGCGCTTCATCGCTGAGCATCATGAGCGCCATATCTCCGATGGCTTCAAACAGGCGTAACCGTTCGCTTGAATCATCGGTCGCTTCGGCCTGCCGCGTTAACAAGTCGCTGGCTCGTTTGGCATCGCCTTGTTCCATTGCGATTTCGGC
>JAYWHS010000571.1:0-3384 GCA_043777635.1 Kofleriaceae bacterium
GGGCCGCTGGCCACGCTGTTTGTTGGCAACAGTTACATCTTCGTAAATGATGTCACGGGACATTTTCGCAACCTTGTCGGAGATGCAGCTGCGACCAGCGGTACGGTGGAGGTTACCACTGGTGGCTATCGGCTTGCCCAGCATGCCGCCGATGCTCGCACCGACGGCACCGCGCTGGCTCGTTGGTTGCGCACCGGCACGCCTAATGAAACCGCATTTGCAGCGCTGGTACTGCAAGAGCAAAGTCAAATTGGCGGGTTGCCAAATCGCTATGCTGAGCGAGGTGCGTCGATCGCGGCAGCACTTGAATTGGCGATATTAGCCAAAGCCAAGGGTGTGCCGGTGGTGTTGTACGCAACATGGGGCCGTCGCCATGGCGATCCTGAAAACGAGCTGTACTACCGATCGTTCGTCACCATGCAGAATCGCCTCGACACCAACTACACAGGCTTGGCGGCATTGTTGCGGAGCAACGCTATTGATGTCCGGGTTGCGCCCGTTGGCGTTGGCTTTCGAACGGTTTATGAGGACGTCGCGCGCTTAGGAGGCGACCCAACCATCGACGGCACAGCGTTTGCGCAGCTGTTTGAATCGGATGGCTCACATCCTTCGGTGCAAGGTGCGTATCTTGCCGCATGCATCATCGCCGGCACCATTACGCAGGCTGATGTAACCGGATTTATCGACGAGCCAGCGCTTGGCAGCGCAATTTCACAGCGGTTGCGCGCTGTATGTCAGCGGGCGTTGCGAGACCCGCGTGGTGACGTGCCAACCGTCGTGTACCCACGGCAGAAGGTTCACGCAGCGCCCGGCGTAAACGGCTTTTTTGGCGAGCAAGTTGCCATCAGCGCAGACGCTAACCAGCTGTTGATCAACGGGACCGAACCGGCATTTTTACAACGCACCGACGCTGGCTGGTTGGTTGTACAAACGCTTGCGAGCGGGCGGCTAGGAAGTGCCATGAGTGCCGACGGCAACTGGGCAATGGCCGGTGCGCCCGTGCAGTTGTACGCGCGCAATGGTGCGGCATGGAGTCCGATCTTATCACTGAGCAGCAACGGTACGTCGGTTGCGCTGGATGCTACTGCAACCCACATGATCGAGTCCTCCGGCCAACTTGGTCAGATATTCGCTCGAATCAACAATGGCTGGATGGCGGAGGCCATGTTTGGTCCGATCGCCACGGTGGCATTGGACGCGGCAGGTCAACGGTGCGCAATGGGTGGCAAAAGCGCAGCACCAGCGCGGATCTATGCACGCAACGGCAGCCAATGGAGCGAAGAAATGGCGACCACACTTGGCGCGTCCGTCGTCGCGATCGCTGGCGACGGTCAAACGGTCTTGGCTGCGGCGCCGGCGCTCGACCGGATCGAATTTTTGCGTCGAACCGGTACTGGCTGGCAGCTCACGCAAGCCGTTGATCTAAGTGACTACAGTAGTCATGGCGCTGCGTTGGCACTCAATACCGATGGCTCATGGGCAGCGGTAGGTACACCTCGCGATTCGTCCACGATCACCGGCGTGACTTCGGGCAGCGTGCAACTTTATCATCTAGAGGACGGAGTATTTCGCCTGCGCTATCTATTGGAGCCCGACGTTGCCTCATCACAGGACGTACCGCTCTTTGGTGAAGCCGTTGCGATCAGCGGTGATGGTCGTGTCGTTGTGGTTGGTGCACCCAATCGCGATGTTGGTGAAGCACGTTACGCAGGTGAAGCGTCTATTTTTGTCCTACCATCAGGACCTTAAGATCTGATCCGTCGCTGGTACTACGTCCTGGCAATCGGCAGCGCGCGTTGATTCCACGCCAACATGCCGCCGCGCATGTTGGCGAGCGTGGTGAACCCGAGCTTCTGTGCGAGTAATGTGGCTTTGCCGGAGCGCGCACCGGAGCGGCAGACCATGATGGTTGGGGTTTCGCGCGACAAGCTGGCGAGGGAGGTTTCCAAGTTGCCCAGTGGCATCGGCACGCAACCTTCGATGTGGCCGAGTTCGCTTTGCAGTTCGGCCGGTTCGCGGACGTCGATGATCTGTACTTCGGCGCGGTGATGCAGCACCCATTCTGGTGCAACTTCGGGGATCCCATCGAGGGTGGTTTCAATCGGCGCCCAGCTCCGAGCCGCAAGGGCTTCGCCGGTAACCATGCCGCACTGTAAGTTGCGTGGCAGCGCAGCGTCGATTTTTTTAGGATACGCCAAGGTCAGGCTAGCCATAGTTTTGACGAAGTCGGCTTCGGTTTGGCTGATACCAAGCCGAGGATTACAGCGCATTTCTTCGTCGATCGAGGAGCTGAGCCGGCCGTGGTAGTCGTGGCCAGGATAGACGCTGGTTTGTTTGGGCAGGGTAAATAGCTTCTTGGTGACCGAGGTATAGAGCGCCGCCGCGCTGCCTTGCTGAAAATCAGTGCGGCCACAACCGCGAATCAGCAGGGCGTCGCCGGTGAACACCATGCTTTGGTCGTCGGTGACAAAGCTCAGACAGCCAGCGGTGTGGCCAGGGGTTTCAAGCACGCGCAAGCTGTGTTGGCCAAATTTGATGAGATCGCCGTCGTGAGCCTTGATGTCACAACAGCCAACTTCGGCGCGATGTGACAATACGGTTTGGCAGCCGAGGCGTTCGCGCAACGTACCCAGTGCGGTCACATGGTCGGCGTGGACATGGGTGTCGAGGGCGTAGCGCAACGTCAAGTTGAGGTCGCGCAGCAGCTGCATATCTCGATCAATTTGTTCGATCACCGGGTCAATGATCACCGCTTCGCCGCTGGCCTGGTCGGCAAGCAGGTAGGTATAGGTCGAAGTATCGGGATCAAAAAGTTGGCGAAACAGCATGACGGCCTCCGAGTAAGAACGTGTCGATAGTAACCATGTAAGAGCAAAAGGTGGACCCATGTTGCGCTAGGAAAGCGCCTTAAAAGCAGGTGGTTAGCATTATCGTTGGCCGCAACTATGTTTCACGGTGTTGCAGAATGTTTCATCAGACCGGCGCGATGCACTGCGCGTCTGGCGATTTTTGTAACTATTTTCGAAATCGATGCGACTGCGGCCACAGCCCCCCCGTCCGTACTGACAGTTCAAGAATTTACGATGTTTGAAAAAGGAACTGTCATGTTGCAAAAATCGATTGTTGTTGGTTTGTTGGGTCTTTCATTAACTGGCGCTTGTGTGAGCGCTAGTCGGCCGGCCATGGTCGCCAAGCCAAGTGGCGAGGCGCTTGCGGTTGTCGACGATGTGGTGAAGTGGACCACCCAAGAAAAGGTTGAAGTTGCCGAAGTGGAATACACTGACAGCAACGGTGCCTCGGCTGGCAAAGCCAAGATGTACGAAAACCGCGAGAAGGTGCATGCGGTAAATATTTGGTATCCGGTGCAAGGTCGGCAACAACTTT
>JAYWHS010000572.1:0-3381 GCA_043777635.1 Kofleriaceae bacterium
GCCAATCTTGAAAAACTGGCTGCAGCCAAAGCCTGTATCCTCGCGGTGCCGTCCGACGTTGGCGCCGGTTTTCGGCGCGGTGCCAACCTGGGGCCGCAAGAAATACGAATCGCCTTGGAGCAGCAATTCCCGGGGTGGAGCGTGCGCGCCGCAGCGCATGGCATCGTTGATATCGGCGATGTTTTTGTGGTGCCGCAACTTCTCGACGATGACATGTTGTCTGATGCGCAACGGCACGTAAGTCAGGATGCGTTGTATGCAACGTTGCCGGAGTCGGCGCGGCGCAGCCTCCCGGTTTCGCCGTTGTCGATTCTCGACCGTGCGCTCGAACTTATTTTTCTGATCAATCCTCGCATCGTGCCGTTGGTGCTGGGCGGCGATCACTCGGTGGCGTGGCCGGTGTTTCGGCAACTGCACCGCCAACGAGTAGCGCTCGGTGAAGGTGCGCGAGTCGGGATTGTGCAACCTGACGCCCATACCGATTTGTTGCCGCACCGCCTCGGCGTGAAAATTTGTTTTGCGACCTGGTCCTATCATGCCAACGAATTGCTCGGCCGAGGCCAACGGCTGGTCCAAGTCGGCACGCGTGCTTCGCGCATGCCTAAAGAACATTGGGAACAAACCCTCGACGTTAAACAGTTCTGGGCCGACCAGTGTCGGCGCGAGCCCGCACAAACCATCGCCGCCATCATCGAACACCTCGATGCTCGGGGCATTGACCGGGTGTATTTTTCCAACGACATCGACGGCACCGACGCCGAATTTGCCAATGCGACTGGCACGCCCGAGCCGCTCGGCCTGTCGCCGGAATTTGTGAACCAACTCATCACTGCGCTGGGCTCGCGCATCGTCGCTGCCGACGTGGTCGAAGTAGCGCCACCGTTGGCAGCGGATGCGTCAACCACCGTAGCACTCGCTGCCGACTACTTCGCGCGCTCAGCCGAGGCCGCCTTGGGCGTGGTGCTGCGCAGCTAACAGTCGATTCGGCGCGACTTCCTCGGATTGCCATCCCGATCTCGGTACTCGGGCCTCAGCTCTCGGGTTTAAGAACGATCCCTGCAACGAGCCACCATCAACTCTCCACGTTTTTGCCAACCCGCCAACCCGCAACGGCAAGTAAGACCGAATTGCCAACCCCGAAAAGACCAAAAGCCCGGATCTTGCGATCAGAGCTTCTTGGCGACCCCAGCGGGATTCGAACCCGCGTCACCTGCGTGAAAGGCAGGTGTCCTAGGCCGGCTGGACGATGGGGTCTTTAGTTTTTTCTAGGAGTTTCTTGTTCTTGTGAGTCCAGTCGGATTTGAACCGACGACCCTCGGCTTAAAAGGCCGGTGCTCTACCAACTGAGCTATAGACTCTTGTTCCGAGGACGAAGCGCAATCTGCACTAAACGTTTTTAGAAATCAAGAGGGCTAATGGACGCAAATGTCGATATTTCACAATTGCCATCTTTATGGCCAATGCTAGTCTGCGTTCATGAAGAAAATCGCCATTGTTTTGACCACGCTTCTCCTCTCAACCTCAGCTGTCATGGCCTGTCCAATGGAAGGCAACGAATCGGCCACTGCTGAAAAAGACAAAGCCAAGTCGGACAAGCCTGCCGACAAAGCCACCAGCAAAACTGCTGAAAAAGCCAAAACCGCTGCACCAAGCGACAAGCCGGCTGACAAAGTTGCACCAGCTCCAGCGCCTGTTAAAAAACCAGCGTAATTGCTAAGCCGCTCGCTGAGGGCAAAATTCTTGCCCTCGCTGATCGCTCCGACTAGCCTCGGCAAATGTTTGACTCCAGACGTTCGGCGCGCCTCGATGTGAAACTTCGGGCGCTGTACCTAACCGATGACCTTGTCGTCGACGGTCTCGTCGATGACTTGTCTCGAACCGGTTTGTTCCTACATTCACCCGATTGTGATCAGGTAGGCACTCACGGTGTGCTGATGGTCGCGCTACCTGACCGCGAACCGGTGCGGTTCGAAGCGAAGGTCGTGCGGGTTGAAAACGCCGGTCGTCGCGGCATGGCGCTGTGCTTCGATCAAGCCGCTGCTAGTCATCTCGCCTTAGCCAATTTCTTGATGCAGCGTCACGCCGATCTGTTGGCTTGATCGTTTTTGTTAAAATTCCTTGCGATCCGATGGTTTAGGCCCTTGATTGCACCGTGGTGGTCGCTATCATCGCGACGTTTTCCATGACTGCAACTCACAGCTCGGACCCGGTGCGAACGCGCGCCAAAGCGATTACCCGCCAGACGGCGGTATCGCGCCGTGATGCAATGGTCGCTGCTGAACGCGCTACTGCATCGCATCTGATCGCGCAAACTATGGCGCGTGATGTGTTTGCTTCGATGTCGGTTGGTTCAATCGTTACCTTGTACGCTGCCAAAGGCAGTGAAGTTGCAACCGCCGAACTCGACCAAGCTGCACGAAACTGCGGTCTCGTGGTTGGTTATCCCCGCGTTATGCCAAGGACACGAGTTTTGAAATTTTTCGCCACCGAGATCGCCGACCTTGAGCCATCGTTATTTGGTTTGCGCGAGCCCGCGCTCACTTCACCTGAACTGCCGCTTGCTGACATCGCTGTGATGGTGATTCCGGCGTTAGCGGTCGACGCCAGCGGTGCCCGCATTGGCTGGGGCCGTGGATATTATGATTCGACCCTGCCGCTAGCGACGCATGCGTTGCGGGTGGCTGCGGTATTTGACTGTCAATGGGTTGCCGAGGTGCCGCGGGCACCGCACGACTCGAACGTAAACCTGATCATCACGGAGTCACGGGCCCATCGCATCATTGGATAGGGGATAGGCCTGTTTGCTAGAAACGAGTACGTTATGGAAGCGATTCTGATTTTACTTGCGGTCGGGCTCGGCCTGGGCGCTGGGGTGTTTTTAGGCGGTAAGCTTGGCAAAAAAGCGACTGATCCCGAGGCTACTAAGGCGCTCGATGATCAAACCGGCGTGTTGCGTGCCGCTGCTGAAAAAGAAGCCGACGCCATTCGCAAAGCGGCGCAGGTCGAAGGCCAAGAAGCTGCGCTCAAAGCCAAAGCTGCGTTAGATGATGAGCAACGCTCACGCCGTACTGAGTTGGCCAAACGCGAAGAAGCGCTGACCCAAAAAGAACGCGATCTCGATCGGCAAAAACGTGATGCCGAACGCCGGCTAGCTGATCTTGACAAAAAAGAACGCAGCGTCGATGGCAAAGTGAAACAAGCCGAAACCGCAGTCGAAAAAGCCGAAGCTGCGCAAGAAGCCGCTAAGAAAAAACTCGAAGCGATTGCCGGGCTGTCCGAAGAACAAGCGCGCAAAAAGCTCGAAGAAGAAGTCAAAAGCCAAGCCTACGCAGCGGCGGCTGGTGAACTCAAGCGCATCGAAGACGAAGCCAACGAACAAGC
>JAYWHS010000573.1:0-11851 GCA_043777635.1 Kofleriaceae bacterium
CGGCGGGCACCGGCCACCACCAAGATGGCAGGTGACTGTGAGGGAGTGTCGTGAGTGCCCGGTTCGAAGGACCCCAAGTGGTTCATTCCGGGCCCACGCGACGAGCGCAAATCACCATATTCGGGTGGCACGAGCGTCACGAATGAACGGTCACACTGCCATCGCAGGGGGTAGGTGCCTCGCCGCTGGCATCATGCCACCACCAAGCTCGCTGAGCATCACCAGATTGTCGTTACGCCTATTTACTTACTAGCCAAGCAAATCAGTCCGGTTACCGGACTAGCACACTAGTGCACTCGCGCACTTGCAAACTTATCGACCGCGAAAAATCGGCGACCGTTTCGCCAGCAGCGCAGCGATGCCTTCGCCAGCATCTTCGGTCGCGAGCGTTTCAGCTTGAGCATACGCTTCACCACGCGCAGCTTCACGCGCAGCGTCGGCGAGCCCCCGATTAAGCGTGCGCTTCATCGACCGCACCGCAATCGGCGCATTCGCAGCGATGCCATGCGCCAACCTCAGCGCAGCTGGCAACACTTCTTCCACCGCAACCGCACGCGACAACAGCCCGTAGCTCGCCGCCGTCTCACCGTCGATTAACGCAGCCGAGTACAACATCTCCGCTGCACGCGACACCCCAACCAAGCGTGGCAACATCATCGTGATCGCCATCCCAGGATGTAACCCCAGCTTGGCAAAATTCGCGCCGTACTTGGCATCACGCGCGCCGATGCGCACATCACAAACCAACGCCAACCCAAAGCCACCACCAACAGTGTGGCCGTTGAGCGCGCCGATCACCGGCACAGGAATATCGAGCACCGACAAAAACGGTTCATACATCGCATACGAACGCTGATGCGGCGTCGCCACCGGCCCGCCACCGTCGCCATCACCGTCGCGCTGAATGATCGACTTAAAATCGGCGCCCGCCGAAAAACACGGGCCGGTCCCGGTAATCACCAAACAGCGCAACAGCGCATCGCCCTGCGCCGCCGCGATGGCGGCAGCAAAACCGTCGAGCAATTCGCCGGTCATGCTGTTGCGATTGCCAGGCCGATTGAGTGTCAGCGTTGCGACGCCACCAGCATCCGCAGCTTGGTACAAAACCGCGGCAGTGGCGTCGCTACTGACGGTCACCCCGCACCCATCTCATCAATGAAGGTCTGAGCTTCCGCGAAGTTCGGGTCTTCGCGCAGCGCTTTTTTGGCCCACAACTCAGCTTTGGCTCGGTTGCCGCGGGCATGTTCGATTTTGGCTTCCCACAACAACGCCATTGGGCGCGTTACCGGTTGTGGATTTTCCATCAAGGTAATTGCACGCAACGGTTTAAGCGCCAACTCGTAGTCACCAAGTTCGGTGGCTAACGTTGCCAGTTCGGCTGCAACTTCGGCGTTTTTACGATCCACATCAAACGCTTTTTTCAGCCAGTTGAGGTGACCCTCTTTGTCACCCAACATCGCCGAAACTCGACCCATGCGTTGCTGCATCACTGCGAGTTCAGGCGTGCGCTTCTTCTGCGCCGAGATGGCAGCGTCGAGCGTGCGCCCGGCATCTTCCACCTGCCCTGCGCCGATCAAAACATCGACGTTGAGCATCAACGCAGTGTGATCATCCGGCACCATCTCCAGCGCTTTGCCTGCCGCATACGTCGCTGCAGCAGGATCTTCGAGAGAGTATAGTTGCAGTTCGGCAGCGCGCCGATAATTGGCGTAGCGCTCTTGCTTGTCCTCAGAATGGTCAGCTTCAGCCACCAAAATGGCAGCCAGCTCACGATACGCTCCGGCAGCTTCGTATTGCTCGCGCAACTTGCTGCGCAGCACGGCTACATCAGGCTGAGCCTGGTGCACCATCTCAAGTACACCGACAGCCTCAGCCGGCCGGCCGGCATCATTGGCCGCTTGGGCAGCGCGCATTGCAGCATCAACTTGCTGCGAGCCGGTTGAGATATACGCCAGCCGAGTTGCCCCAGCGAGCACACCCTCCCAATGGCCAATCGACGCGTCTAAGTCGCACAACAAGTACAACGGTTCGATGTCTTGGTTTTCACGTTCGATCCACGCCACCAAAAGATTGCGAGCGCGTTCGTTGTCACCGTGATTCATCGCCAACCGCGCCAACCGCATCGTCGAGCTGCGCTCGGTGTCACGATCGCGGCGCTGTTCAGCCCGCGCTCGCAAGCGCTCCAAGCCGCCGATCAAGGAATCGAAGCCACGTTGCGCATCTATTTCGTAGGCCAACTGGCAGTCTTCGACTGCGCCAACATCATCGCCCAACTGTTGCAAGAAACTCGCGCGCAACAACAACACCGAGAGCCGCTGTGGCCCTTCCAGGGTAGCTAACGATTCACCCAACGCACGCTGCGCACCGTCGAGGTCGCCAGCGGCAGCCAACGCCGCAGCTTGATCAGTTACCAAGCCCACACCATCGGACGACCGGCCACGAGCCAAACGCAACACTTCAGCAGCTTTGCGCGGTTGCCCCAAAAAGCCGGTGTACACCGACGCTGCTTCACGCAATTTATCGACCGCAGCTTCGTCATCCATGCGCTCGGAATCGCGAATCATCAACTCCGCTAGCTCGTTCCACATTTCGTTGTCGCGATAATGACGCTCCAACCGATCATGAATCACACGGTCATCTGGAGCCGAGCGCAACGCGATTTCGAGCGTACGCTGCACACTGCGCATGTCGCCTGCGGCATGCCACATCTCGGCAACTTTGGCAGCCAAGGCCGGAGCATGCTCTGGCGTTTCCACCGCAAGTAGACGTTCCATCAACACCGCAGCTTCACGCGGCTCATCTTCAACCCGTAAATGCCGCACGACGCGACGTAAAATCTCACGATCATCCGGTGCCACAATCAGTGCTGCACGATAGACCCGGCCGGTATCTGCCGACTCTTGCAGTTCAAGCATGTCACCCAACCGCAGCGCGACATCAATCGTGCTTTCACGATTGCCACGGCGCTGGGCTTGATCAAACCGCATCCATAAGAATTCGGCGATGCCATCTTCGTCGCCAAGGTGCCGCAGCGTGGCTTCGTAGCGCGATGCCATTTCTAGATCGTCAGGCGAATCAACTAGACCTTCGCGCAAAATATCAAGCGCATCATGATGCCGTTGCAACGTGTCGATCAAGAATCCGGCATGTTCGGTCCGCATCGCGGCTCGCTCGGTGGCGGAGGTCAACTGCGGCAAGGTCGACGACACCACGCTGCTTAACCGATCGGCGTCGCGCTGTTCGCGATAGATTTGGATCAGTGGCTGCCAAATGGCCCGATCGGCGGGGTGCCGTTCGCGCAAGAACTCATACACTTCGCTCGCTGTCGTAACGTCGTGGTCGCTGTGCGCACGCGCTGCGATTTGCATCGCCAGATTGTCGACCGCCTCAGCGTCGGCTTCTGACTCTGCGCCCGGCGCAACTTCATAAACCAGCTCACACGCCGTGCGCAGATCGCCTGCAGCAAAGCGCCGTTCGGCTAACGCCAACGCCGACCAAACATCACTGCCAATGCCACCGCCAGAATTGCGTGCGGTGGTAACCGCGTGGCGCAACAACTGCTCAGCCCGGGCATTTTCACCATGCATGACCGCGGTGTCGACCGCTTCGCGAATCTGCGGCGTCGTTGCAAACGGTTGTTTGGCGCGGCGTTCGAGGAAATCAAGCAACATCGCAGGATCTCCCGCAGCGCGTGCCACCCGTTCGTACATCCGGAGCACCCGCTCATCGGTATCAACCAGAGACGTGGCCGCAGCAGCACGCAAAATTTTACCTGCTGCGGTCCAGCGCGGCTCGGTGGTGAATGCGCGTTCGAGCAGATCGATGCCTTGCGCGCGACGCGCATCGGTAGCGACGAAAATGTCGGCCAAGCGATACAACGCATCAACTTGTTCAGCTGACAAGTCACCTTGGGTGGTGTCGCCGGCCAGTTCCGACATTTTATCGAGCGCCCGAGTTTGCGAATCAGTATCACCCAACACACCGGCGATGCGCGCTTGCGCATAAAACGCATCGGCAAGTTTTTCACCCGTGGCTTCGACCCGGCGATATAACTGCTGCGCAGCCGGCAGATCTTTGTTGTCTTCTTCCAACGCGAGCCCGGCCCGCATTAGAATGTCGGCGATCAAAGGGGGATCATCTTTACGTCGAAGTTTGTCGGCCAACAGCTCGGCTGCATCGACAAATACTTTGGTCTTGCCCAAATCCCGCGCCAGGCTTCGCGCCTGGTCATGTAGGCCAGTATTGGCTGGTGCCAATCCGGTAGCGCGGATCACAGCTTGCAGCGCATCGTCTTTACGACCCAGTTGCAACAGCACATCGGCCATATCCGAAAGCAGCAACGATTGGCCCACCGCTTCAGTGTTAGCTTTAAGTCGTTGTTCGATCACACCGAGCAGCAATTGGCCTTCGTTATGAGCCAACAAACTGCGCCGGAACCGTCGCACTTCAGCGTCGGACTGGCTGGCTGCGTCGAGCGCACTTTCCAACAATTCTTTGGCTTGCTCAGCTTCACCGCGCTGCGCTGCGAGTTTATGCAACTCAAACAGCACTTCGCTTTGGCCGACGGCGGCTTCATCATCACCCGGCGGTTGTCGACGCACCACGAGCAAAAGCGAACGGTAGCTACGTTCCGCCTTATCAAGTTGCCCGGCGGCCCGCGTGATTTCGGCCAGCTCTTTTTGGCTGTTAACGTTGTTGGCATCCATCTTCGATGCTTGTTCCATCTCGGCGATGGCTTCTTCCAGCTTGCCTTCGAGCTGCGCAACCCGCGCCAACTCCATGTGCAACACCGCGCGCTCAGGCGAACGGCGTCGACCGTAATCATTAATCAACTCAGCCAAGGCCGCGCGCGCTTCGGGCAATTTGCCCGACACTCGCTGGCCAACCGCAAGTTGCGCTCGCAAATCCTTGTCAGTTGGGTCGATCGACAACGCACTTTCCAGTGCAGGAATCGCTCGCGCTGGTTGCTTAAGTTTTTCAATGTAGATGGTGGCGGCTTCACGCGCAGCATTGCGGCGCGCTTGGTCGTCGACCATCAAGCTCAAACTTTGGGTCAAATGACGCGCCAGCGGCTCCCACTGTTCGTTCTTGCGATACAGCTCCGCCAACAGTTGGCGCAACTCAATCGCCGGCTCACCGGCATCAAGATGTTGCTCGATTGCACCGATGGCACGCTCGGTTTGTTTCGCTGCCAAATGCGCTCGCGCCAACTGGCCAACCACCGTCATGCGTTCGCTGCCGCCAACATTGGTCAATAGGCTCTCAAGCCAAGGCACCGCTTGGGCCGGTTGATTGCGCTCCAAATTAAGCCGAGCCAAAGCTCGCAGCGAATCTGGGTTCGGTGACAACGCCACAACGCGACGATGACCGGCGATGGCACGCTCCGGTTCTTTGGTGTGTTTTTCTGCGACGTCAGCAAACCGCGACCACAAGCGTGCGGCTTGCGCCGGTTCGCCAAGGCCCTCGACTTGTATAGCTTGTTTTTCGAGCAGGTTTGACAGCTCACGATGTTGAGCTTTTTCGGTGAGCAACGCCGACACTGCATCGAGCGAGGCTTCATGGCCTGGCCGCTCTTGCAAGTTGGCTTGCAGCGCTTCGAGCCGGCCGCCTTGCACTTCAATCACGCCGACCAAACGTGCAGTTTCTAACCGCAACGCCAAGCGCCGCTCTGGATCGGCTTCATTGGCAAGTTGGGCCTGGCGAATAATCAACAATTCGCCAACGCGGTTTTCCGCGCCTAACAAGCTAGCTAGTTTCTCAAGAATTTCGCGATCGCTCGGCGCAACCGCAAGCACCGCGCGATACATATCAATCGCCGTCGATCGATCATGCAGCTCGTCGGTGGCGATGTCCGCAGCACGCAGCCGCAAGGCGCGTTTGGCTGCATCGTCATATGGCAATCGCGACGCTTCAAGTAACGTATCCATCGCTACACGCGGCCGCCCAGCAGCGCGATGCAAATCCACCAAGCCTTCGGTGGCCCAGGTCGCAACGGCATCATAGGGGCGATCCGATTGCATTTGCGTAGTGCCGCGCCATGCCGTGGCAGCACGCGCCAACACTTGGCTCAAAATTGCTACCGCTTGTTCCCGATCACCAACATGGGACGCAATATCGGCTGCTTCAACCAGCACATTTAAGTTGGTTGGTTCGGCTTCAGATTGCCGCCGCAATGCATCGAGCAATGGTTTGCTTGGGCCACCATCGCGTTCTAACGCAGCCAGTTCGCTCAGCCAGCTAGCGCGATCGCCACCGGCTTCTAAGGCGCGCCGCAAATCAACAATGGCACCGCCCACATCCTTAAGGTGCAGCTTACGCAACTGCGCTAACCGATATCGAAACTGCGCGACCACCGGCCGCTTCAATTCAACGGCGTCAAGGCCGCCTTCAATGGCATGCGCAAAGGCTTCACCATGGCTACGGGCCAACGCGGTTTGCTGCGCTGCATCCCACAATTCATCGTCGAACCGTTCGCTGCCTTCGGCTAATTGCAAAATCGTCGACGCAACTTGGCCCCAACGACCTAGCTCGCTGCCGTGCGTAACGACCGCAGCAACCGCGCGCCGATCATTTGGCATCGCGGTAGCAACATCAAAATATAGATTCGCAGCTGCTTCGCGATCACCTAGATGATCAGCCAGCAAATCTGCCGTTAACAACCGTAACCGCGTCGCGTCAGGATCTTGCGCTACCGCACCACGGGTTTGCAACACGGTTATGGCCTCGCCGAAAGCCAGTGCAACGGTGATGTAATCACTCGTCGCTGCGCCCAATTCGAGCAACTGCTTCTCGATCATCTGATCGCGCGGTGCCATCGGAAATGCCCGGGCTAAATCAGCTAACGCCGCAGCACGACCAGCTGCGCCATGGTGAGCCAAGCGCAACGACGCCGCTTCACGCAACAACGCTAACTCGGCTTTGTCGTCACGGCCGCCGTTGACGCCAGCAGTTTGGCACTCCGCTAAACGGGCTGGCAACAACTCCAGTACCGCAGCCACGTCGCCGGTGCGCGCATACGTTGCCGCGAGGGTGTCGGCAACCGCACCGCGCGTGGTGGGCACAGTTAACAACGCCCGTAAGCCGATCAACGCAGGCTCATGATTAGGATCGATGGCAATAGCATTGCGATAGGCGATGGCGGCGGCCACTGGCTCGCCGAGATGCAATCGTTGGGCGTCACCGAGCGCGACAAAACGCTCGACGGTGCGGCTGCCTTCACGCACCGTCGCAGTGCTGATCAAATCGGCGAACTCGCGCCAACGTTCGGTCTGTGCAAACAGGCCGGCCAATGCGGTAACTGCATCCGCATCATTCGGTGCAGCTGCCACCACCCGTTGCCACACCGCGATCGCGGCTGGTAGGTCTTTGCGTTTTTGTTCATGCACCAAGGCCACGGCGATCAAATCAGCGCGGCCAATCGCGGTGGCACCATGTTTTAGCGCGCGATTTTCCAGTGTGCCGACCAAGTCATCCCAGCGGCCTTGGCTTTCGAGCAATGCAATGCGGGCATCGAGGCCCGACACGTCGGCCGGATCCGAATCCGAACGCTGTTCCCACAACGCCAACGCGCGATCAGCCTGACCAAGTGATTCTGCGAGTTTGGCGGCCTCGGAAAGCAGCGAATTTTTGGTGGAATCGAGCGGCTCAAGCGCAGCTTGGCGCTCCAGCACCATCAACCGATCGATCGATCGATCGGCTTGCGCATACAGTGCATTGAGCCGCCGCACTACGATCAACTGCTCTTGTTCAGCAGCGCCGGTGATCGTCGCAGCTCTTTCGTACAATGCGATCGCACCGTTGGTATCTTGCAGTCGATCAAGGCGAGTTTTCGCGGCTTTCGAAAGCAGTTCAACCGCTCGGGTTGGCTCCGCCGAGTCACCCGCGGCTTCAGCAACACCGCGGGCATAACGTGCGTAGTCGCCGCTACGGTCTGCGAGCTGCCGAAGTTTTTCTTCAACCGCCGACGATTCTGGCTGTAGCGCCAACAATTGCGCAAAGTGATCCATCGCGCCTGGCACATCGTCGAGATCGGCCAAACGATTGCCGGCTTCTTCGCGCAGCGCACGAGAGCCGGCGGGGTCGATAGCAATCACCCGTTGCAACACCGCAATCAATTCGCGTGAACGCGCGGTTGCATCGTAATGCGCGCGCAATAAGTCGAGTGCACCGTCGCGCACACCGCGCGCCGTGTGCTGCGATTCAATAATGCGGGCCAGCAATGAGCAGCTGTCTTTGTCAGCGTCGGAATCTGGTTCGCCAGCCTCAGCCAACAACGGCCGCACCGCAGCTAATGCCCGCGTTGGGTCTTTGAGGTTATCGAGCCACACCGAAGCGATGCGGGCCCGGTTCTTATCGCGCTCACGTTTGCTTTGACCATCGAGCCGGCTTTCCCACAACGCAATCAGATCGGCCCAACGCTCATGGCGTTCGAGCAAGCGCTCCAGGCTTTGCCCCAGTTGCGCATCATCAGGCGTGAGCGGCAGCAGTTTTTGCTGATACGCGATCGCCTTCTCCGGTTGATTCGCCACATCTTTGGCAAGTTGCGAAGCTTCACGTAACAACCGAATCCGACGGGTCTTATCGCCGGCCGCAGTTAACGCGCGGTCATAGAGCGCAAGCAAATCGTTCCAGCGTTCAGCGACGGTGTAAATCACCGAAAGCCGTTGTAATGCGGTGTCAGATTGCGGCGCCAATTCAATGACCCGTTTGAGGATCCCTTCAAGAATTGCCGGGTCATCGCCAAACCACTCGTCACAAAAACCGCCAGCGCGTTCACCGATCATTTCGGCGACATCGGGCTTTAACGGCTCCGCAACAACGGCGCGAAACGCTTCGACGATATCGTCGGGATGATCAAGCGCACCAGCAAGATCTTCGGCGGTTTGCCACGCACTTGCGTCGTGCGGAGATTGGCGGACAACGCGGACGGCAGCTTGAAGCTCAGACAATTCGGCCATGATTCCCTCAAATGCGCACGCGGGAGCGGCAATCGCTTACCCCGGGCGCGGGTGTAATTCTAGCACGTGGCCAGAACCCAAGATCGAGGGTGACCGTGAACAATTTTCAGCTTTGATGCCGCAGCCGGGCAGTTGCGTCACAACCCGGTGCCGACGATCGCTACTTTCAAAGTTCGGCGCGGATGCTCAACAGTGCAAAAATCGGCGCTTGGTAACTGAACGCCTGTCCGTATCCTGGCGCTCGGACCGCCAGCGCGCCTTGGACATCGCGCAAAAATACTAAGTCACTGGCCCGGCCGTGGACAATGGGTCGCACCGAGCTGCGCGAATACACGTCGTCGACCGCAGTGGCATTGCGCTGATCGAACAAATTGAACACTTCGACCCCAAAATCCAAGCCAGCGTAGCGCACGGCTGCCCGCACATTGACGGTGGCCAACATCGGCGTGCGGCCAAGCGAACCGCGCGGTACAAGTTGCAGGTCACTATCGCTGGTTTCGGCCACTGCATTTCGTGGCCGACCGCTACTCAAAACCGCTCTGCCACCGACGGTAACCGGCAGTCGCGCAATCTTACCGGTGCGAATCAATTCGGCAAAAAATCGATGGCCCATATCGTTGGGTAGCCGTCCATAAAGGTTGTCCGTGCCGTCGTTAAAATCGCGGCCAGTAAACTGGTTGACGCCTTGAGCTGGGTCGTAGGCCCCGGTGGTTGGGCCGACCGAACGACCCCATTGATAGCCAAAACGAATCGCCGTGTCGCGCAGGGGATTGGTGATGATTTCCGCCGCCAATAGCTGCGCCTGGCGCGACGGCACGCCCACAGCGCGGTCCAAATTGGACAACCCCAGCGGCGTGGTTTCCAATGCCTGGCGCTGCCATCGCACCTGCCCCCACATCCGTATCGTGACGGTGTTGGCGATGCCCACTTCAGCGCCGCTAGTCGCTTCATCTACCGTGATGGGCTCAACGTGCGCAAAGACTGGGTATCCGCCCACCGGATCAACAATTCGGCCGCTACCAAATTCGCTGGAGTATTCTCGCGCAGTGGCCGGCACCGGCGATAATGCTTCCGCAACACCGACCGGCAACATGGCGTGACTGCGACCAAAGCTCCAAAACACCCGGCTGCGGCCGTGCCCAAGCGGATCCCACGCGACATTTACGCGGGGCGCTAGTTGTTGATCAAACTTCAACACACTACCGACCTGCATCGACTCGACCCGCAAACCTACGTTGAGCACAACGTCCGACGGCAACCGCCAGGTGTCTTGCAAAAATCCTGCAACATACCGGGTGCGAAAGCGTTGATCCGTCGCACTTACATAACTGCACGGCGTGGTCAGATCGTTGGCATCACACGTAGTGCCTGGCCGCACGTAATACTCAGCGTCGACGTGGGACGGAAACAACGAGCGAATAAACCGACCACCGGTAAAGCGGTACACATTAATGACGCGTGAATCTTCCACCGTCACGCCGGTCCGAACCGTGTGGGCACCGATCCCGTGTTCATAGTCAAGCGTGGCACTTGGGCGATCGGCTGTGGCATCGATCAGCCGGCCGGCACCACCGGTGGCATACCATCCGGGAATCGGACAATTCGGAATCGCTGGGTATGGATCGTTTCCAGCGTCACTGCACGCTTGTAGTAAATCCGGCTCGCCGAGCGACGCTGGCAGATAAGCGTTGAGGCGTTGCGGCTCATCGGCCGCCGCTGCATCATGCGCACTTTCAACCCGCAAGCTGCGATGCCATGCCGCAGTCAACAACAACCGCCCGTGAGCGAACCGATGTTTCCAGTTCGCGACAATATCGCCGGTTACGAACCAACGGTCGACCCCAGCGGCTGCAGGTGATGAGTTGGTTACGAAGCGGGTATTGCGCGCGGCCGAGCCGACAAGTGCAACATCAACTTCATCGTGCCGGCCCTGCCAGCCCAGCCGCAACAAGCCTGGCAAAAATAACGAGTCAGTATTTTGTCGCGATCGATAGATAGCTTCAGTGACGTAGTTGGAATCAAACGTGCCGCCATCTAGATCGGGCTCACCGTCGGCATTTTGGTCAACTAAGCGCGCGCCGGTGCGAACCAAATCACGTTGTTGCACGGTCGCCGCAAGCCCAACCACGTACCACGTTGCACCACCCAGCAGGTTGCGAATTGGGCCATCAGCCACCGCACCGACCGTAAGATTTTGTCGCGCGATTATTTTGCTGCGCATCAATGAATAATTCACCGGCACCACCGCTCGCTCGGTGCGATTCGCAGCCAGCCCGAACAAGCCCCAGGTCGAAACCCGATGTGAAGCCCCAGCCTTGCGCAACGATACGTCAATGACGCCACCGGTACTCGTGCGATCCGCCGCAGCAAACCCACCGATTTGCACGCTGAGTTGATCAATGAACTGCAACGGCAACGTAGTTGATGCGCCACCCGACGAAACGTCGTCGATCGGTGCGCCACCCAGGGTCCAACGATTTTCCAACCCTGAAGCACCGCCGATCACCACGCCGGTGTCATCACGACTAACCCCCAACGCAAAACTCGCCACTACATCATGGGTCAAATCGGCTGTGGGTAAACGCAGCAATTGCGTCGCACTTGCGATCCAACGCAAAGCCGCCGGACTTTGCTCAGGCGGGGCCGTGACCGCTGGCAACACTACTACTGCTGGCTTTTTGGCGTCGGACGGCTTGGCAGGCGTACCTGGATGCGGCGGCTTTGTGCCCAGCCCAAACAACTGCCGGGGATCGTCGGCCAGTGCGCTGCTCGCCGATGCCGCCGTCGCAAGCGCTAGCGCTGCCGTTGCGAGCGCCATGTGCCAACGTTGCTTGCCCAAACGCTCGTTCACTTGCGCAAAGGCTACCATTGCCACGCACCTTGTTGGGCCATGT
>JAYWHS010000574.1:0-3370 GCA_043777635.1 Kofleriaceae bacterium
TAACAAGTACGCTTCAAGCGTTAGCAGCTTCAGAACCAGCCACTGGCTCGCTTTTGGGCATCCCGGACGCTCAGTTGACATAAGATAGATTATGCGACGTGATATACAAATAGAACAATGGTTCCAATGGTATAGTTCTATCCAAATGGCTCGCCATGCGAGCTTTTGACAAGTTCCCAACCTGCGCTTAGCCACAAAGGCAAAACGACTTCGCTGCGCGCGATGCGCCCCTACCTGGTCTGAACTGTTGGCGTTCAGCGCAGCTGGTTGATGCGGACCATAGTTCCGCCAAGCCGCACTATTTCTTCGGCGGTCAGTCCGCTGGCTGCTTCGATGGTTACCGTGGCGGCTTTTTGGCTGCCAATTTCGGTTGCCGAGACTTCCAGAATCCCATCGGCGTCCATCGTAAATGAAACTTCAACCTTAGTGGCGCCCCGTGGCGCTGGGCGCAAATCGCCCAAAATAAACCGACCTAATCGGCGATTTTGTGAAGCCGCTTCATGCTCCCCTTGGTGGACTTCAATTGACACGAAAGTTTGCTGATCCTCGGTTGTCGCGAAGATCTTTTTGGCCCGGGTTGGAATGCTGGTGTTCGCTGGAATGACGACCGACATACGGTCGCCGGCTACCCGAACACCCATGTTGTGCGGCGTGACATCGAGCAACACAACTTCCTGGAGCTCACCGCCCATGATGCCCGAATGTACCGCCGCCCCCATCGCTACGATTTCGTCCGGATTGACTCCCTTGGATGCAGGGCGTCCAAAGATTGCCAAAGCGCGTTCTTGCACCGAAGGCATGCGGGTCATGCCGCCAACTAGTAACACTTGGTGAATGTCCTCGGCTTGGCAATGTGCGTCGGCCAGCGCACGTTCGCATGGCCTTGCTAACCGGTCCAGCAGCGTTCGGCAGCCACGTTCAACGCCGCCGCGATCGAGTTCTCGCAACAGATGCAACGGGCCGTTGGGGCCGACTGCAATGAACGGCAAGTTGACATCGGTTGTCATGGTTGACGAAAGTTCAATTTTGGCTCGTTCGGCGGCCTCTTTGAGTCGCTGCAACGCGACCGCGTCCATTGCCAGGTTGATTCCGTTTTCGGCCTGAAACCCAGCCATAAGCATGTCGATAATGACGCGATCGAAGTCATCACCGCCCAACGTTGTGTCGCCCGAGGTGGCCAGCACTTCAAATACGCCATTTTCGATTGCTAAAATGGAAATATCAAACGTACCGCCGCCCAGGTCGAAGACCGCAAGCCGCTGATTTTGCTGATGATGAACGCCATAGGCCAAGGCCGCTGCGGTTGGCTCATTGACAATGGCGCGCACGGTTAACCCAGCGATGGCACCAGCATCTTTGGTGGCTTGGCGTTGCACATCGTCAAAATACGCTGGCACGGTGACCACCGCTTCGTTCACCGATTCACCCAAGTAGTCTTCGGCCACCCGTTTTAGCTTGGCTAAAATATGCGCTGAGGTTTCTTGGGCGGAGTGCTGCACGCCGTCGATCTCAATCCAGGCATCGCCGTTTTTGGCCGCCACAATTTTGTAGGGCAGCGCCCCTGCCATCTTCTGAATGTCTTGATCGTGGGCTCTACGGCCCAACAAACGCTTGATGCCAAACACCGTGCGCTTTGGATTGGTTACCATTTGGCGTTTGGATGCGGCACCGACGACGACATCGTTTTCGCTCGACCAAGAAACCATCGACGGCGTGGTACGGCCGCCTTCTTGGTTGTGAATTACCACCGGTTCACCGGCTTCGAGCACGGCAATACACGAATTGGTGGTGCCCAAGTCAATGCCTACGATACGCCCCATGGATACCTACGTTATACAAACTTTACGGCGCAATTGGGGCGCTGCGGCTAGTTGAGATGCGCACTTTGTTCATTGTGGCTCCGTCAGTTGCGCTATTTTCCGCGCAATTTTGACCATAGCGATGATTTTGATTCGACCGGGCCGATTTCATCAAGCGCCGTGGCTGCGGCGGTAAATGCAGGTTCATGTTGCAGTGCCAGCGAGTATTGCGTCCGTGCACCGGCGAAGTTGCCGTCGGCTTGATCGATTCGGCCGCGCGCCAGTGCCAGCATGGCTTTGTAAGCCGTTTCACTGCTGTTGACACGATTCAACGCGACAAATACGTCGCGCGCTTCCACCCAGTTTTTTTGTCGCAGCAGTTCTTTGCCTCTGCTGAATAAGCCTGATTCGTCGACGGTACTCGCTGCAATGGCTGCCGACGATGATGTTGGGTTGCGAAACGTAACACCAGCCGGTGTGGTCACTGATGGCGTCGATCCACGAAGCGTTGGCCCGGCTGTAGTTGGTGGCGTTTTTGTCACAACGGGCTGAGCGGTGCCTGGTGGTGTAACGACCGGCGTAGCAGCAGCCGGTGCTGGCGGAGTTGGCGTTGGTGCGCTCGGGTTTTTTGGTGAATTTGGCGGACTACTCGTGCGCGGTGCAGTGACTACTGGCGCGTTGCGTGGTGTGTCTGGGGTTGGGGTACGCCCGAGCACGGCCGAAGAAGATGTGGTTTTTGTTGCTACTGCAATTGTCCGCACTGGGCCGGTTGTGCTGGCGGAACCAACTGCCGCAGTGCGACCGGTGCCGACCGCGCCGCGCGCATTTTTCGTGACGCCGTCGTGGGCTTCGCGCAGTTGCAGAAAAACTTCATTGGCGAGGCGCTGAATCGTGGAGTCGCAGCGGGCAAATTTGACTGGATGATACTGTTTGGTCAGGGTCAAAAATGCAGTTCGGGCTTCGGCTGCATTTGATGTAGGTGTGAGACCTAACGCAAGGCGCGGGTCGGTCTGCAAACGGCTCTGCATCGCCAGCAGGAAGACCTGAGCTTCACCGTCACGCACGAGTAAATCCTAGCCTGCGAATGTCCGCGAATGCAAACTGTACGTCGTTTTAGTGTATCCTTGAGCGCAGGGGACCAAAACTACTGTGCAGTGCATTCGCATTTACTTGCTTGCTTTAGGTACCGGCATTTTCCTCACGGGTTGTCCGACTGTGGACCTTGGCGATCAGCCGCCCGACGTTGGCCAATGCCGACCTGACAAAACCTATTTTGAAGAAGTCATTTGGCCGAAGTACATCGCCCCGGCCGATCCATCGCGCAGTTGCGTCGGAAAGTCCGGTTGTCACGCCGCTGATACCGGCCGATCGGCGCTGCGGCTCTCGGTGAATCCGGCGAACCTCGACAACAACTACCAAGTGGTAACCCGGTTTGTGAATTGTCAGTCGCCCTTGGCGAGTACGTTATTGACCAAACCTTTGGCAGGTCAAGTCACCCATCTCGGCGGCGATATTTTTGTCAATTCGGCGGATCCTGCGGTGGTGGATTTTGAAGGCTGGTTTCCATGAGG
>JAYWHS010000575.1:0-11787 GCA_043777635.1 Kofleriaceae bacterium
CCGAATCTGCTACTGCGGAACCGTCTGCTGACGCGACAAAAAGCCGCTAATCGAGCACCGCCACCTCTTGTGCAAGGTGCTGTCCCTGTCGTCGAAAAACCGCCTGTTCGTCGACGGACAACGCGCTTGACGCTTTGATATCGCTGGGCTATCCCTGGTTGTAGAAATTGTAACCACTGAGGCTCACATGCGACAAGTCGTTATCGTAGGCGCGGCACGAACCGCGATTGGAAGTTTCCTTGGCTCGCTGGCTTCCGTGCCAGCCACCAAGCTAGGCGCTGCAGCTATAAAAGCTGCACTCGAACGGGCCAATGTTAGCCCCGCTGATGTTGGCCTTGTGCACATGGGCATGGTGCTGCCCGCTGGGGTTGGCCAAGCGCCGGCACGGCAAGCGGCAATCTATGCGGGGCTGCCAAATTCGGTACCTTGTGTAACGTTGAACAAGGTGTGCGGATCCGGACTTGAAGCGATTATCAGTGCGGCCCGAGCGATCGCCTTGGGCGAAATCGATGTTGCGGTTGCTGGTGGTATGGAGTCGATGTCGAACTCGCCGCATGTTGTGCGTGGCCTACGCGGTGGCGTGAAAATGGGCGGCCTCGATACCGTCGACACCATGGTGAACGACGGCTTGTGGGATCCATACAACAATCAACACATGGGCAACTGCGCTGAGTTGTGCGCCAAAGATCGCGACATTTCGCGTGGTGCGCAAGATGAATTCGCGGCCCAGAGTTACCAGCGTGCACTTGATGCGCAAAAAGCTGGGCACTTTGCACCGGAAATTGTTGGAGTCACGATCGCGTCGAAAACCGGCGATGTTGTGGTCAACAGTGATGAAGAGCCCGGCAAAGGCAACATTGCCAAGCTGCCGTCGCTGCGCGCATCGTTTGCCAAAGATGGCACGATCACCGCAGGCAATGCATCGTCGCTCAATGACGGCGCTGCAGCAGTTGTCTTGATGTCCGCCGAGGAAGCCGCGAAGCGTGGCTTGCCAGTGCTGGGACGTTTGTTGGCGTCGGGTTATCATGCCCAAGCACCGGAGTGGTTCACCACCGCGCCTGCGGCTGCGATTGCTAGCGCTTGTAAAAAAGCTGGCCGCGATCCGAAGTCGGTCGATCTGTGGGAAATCAACGAAGCCTTTGCGGTTGTGTCGATCGCGAATAATCAACTGCTTGGTCTCGACCCGGCAAAGGTAAACGTGTGGGGTGGCGCGGTTGCGCTTGGCCATCCAATCGGCGCTTCCGGCGCGCGCATTGTGGTTACTCTGCTGCATGCGATGGCGGCGCGTGGTGCCAAAACCGGTGGCGCATCGTTGTGCATCGGCGGCGGCGAAGGCATTGCGTTGCTGGTGGAACGACCATGAGCGGCGCAGCGGTTACCCGCGTTGGCGTGATTGGTGCCGGCCAGATGGGGCAGGGCATCGCTCAAGTCGCAGCGCAAGCTGGGCTCGACGTAATTATCGTCGACGCAGCCAAAGAATTTGCCGACACCGCGCTTGGTAAGTTGCGCAAAACCTTTGACCGTTTGGTCGAAAAAGGCAAGCTGGACGCCGCGGGGCGCGATGCCGCCATGGCGCGTTTACGATCGGGCGGCGCGCACGCGGACGTTGCGGATTGCGATATCGTGATCGAAGCCGCACCCGAAAAAGAAGCGCTCAAGCTAGAGATTTTCAAAAGTCTTGGCCTGGTTTGCAAGGACGATGCGATTTTGGCATCGAATACCTCGTCGATTTCGATTACCAAAATTGCTGCGGCGTCGGGCCGACCTGATCGCGTCATCGGCATGCACTTCATGAATCCGGTGCCGGTCATGAAGTTGGTTGAGATTGTACGCGGCTTGCCCACCAGCGATGCGACCTACCGCACCACGGTGGAACTAGCGCAACGCTTCGGTAAAACCACGATTATGGCCCGCGATATTCCGGGCTTCATCGTGAATCGCATGATGATGCCGTTGCTTAACGAAGCCTGTTACGGCTTGTACGAAGGTCTCGGCAGCGCATTTGATATCGACACCGGCGTCAAGCTTGGCCTCAATCATCCGATGGGGCCGCTCGAGTTGGCAGATCTAATCGGCCTGGACACATGTTTGGCCATTGCCGAAGTGCTGCATCGCGAACTCGGTGACGATAAATATCGGCCGTGTCCATTGTTACGGCAGTATGTTGCGGCCGGTTGGTTGGGTCGCAAAGTGGGTCGCGGCTTTTACGAATACGATACTCAAGGCCAAAAGAAGTAAGGCGCGATCATGCTTAGTACATTTGAAACCATCAACGTTGTCGTTGAGAATCATCTTGCAACTGTAACCATTACTCGCGAAGCCGCGCTCAACGCGCTGTCGAGCAAAGTGATCAACGAGCTGACCGTGCTGGCAGCCGAACTCGACATCGCTGACGACGTGCGCGTTGTGATTTTGACCGGCGCGGGCGAAAAGGCTTTCGTCGCCGGCGCTGATATCGCGGAAATGTCGGACATGTCGCCGGCCCAGGCTCACGAGTTTGCAGTGCTTGGCGGCGTTTGTGGTGCTGCAATTGAGCATTCGCACAAGCCGTGGATCGCAGCAGTCAACGGCTTCGCGCTAGGCGGCGGCTGCGAACTGGCGTTGGCGTGCGATATTATCTACGCCTCCGACAAAGCTTCATTTGGCCAACCCGAAGTCGCGCTCGGCGTGATTCCAGGATTTGGCGGCACGCAACGTTTGCTGCGTCGAGTCGGCGTCGCCAAAGCCAAAGAGTTGTGCATGACTGGCGATCGCATTCGCGCTGACGAAGCGCTGCGTATTGGCTTAGCCGATGCGGTGGTGCCGCATGCTGAACTCATGAGCAAAGTTGTCGCGTTGGCGAATCGCATTGCCAAAAATGGGCCACTTGCCGTGGCTGAAGTAAAACGTTTGATTCACCAGGGCCAATCGATCACGCTGGAAAGTGGCTTGGCGTTAGAACAACGCAGCTTCGGATTATTGTTTTCGACTGAGGATCAACGCGAAGGCATGACCGCGTTTCTCGGTAAACGCGCTGCGGTATTTAAAGGCAAATAGTTCGCCGCGGTTGTTTAAGACCTCGGCGTTTGGCAGCGGAACTCACAAAGGACGTACATCGTGAATTTTCAACTCACTGAAGAACAACGCATGGTGCAGATCACGGCGCGTGATTTTGCGACCAACGAGGTTTTGCCTAAAGCGGCCGAAATTGACCGTGAGCATCGGCATCCCAAAGAACTAGTGGCCCGCATGGCGGAGCTCGGTTTTATGGGGATTGCCGTCGACGACAATTTTGGCGGCGCCGGCATGGATACGGTTTCCTATGTGTTGGCAATGGAAGAAGTTTCGCGTGCATGTGCGTCGACCGGCGTGATCATGAGCGTGAATAACTCGCTGGTCTGCGACCCTATTTCGAAGTTTGGTACCGAAGCGCAAAAACGCGAATGGCTCACACCGCTGGCGGCAGGCAAATTGCTGGGTTGTTTTGCGTTGTCAGAGCCTGAGGCTGGCTCCGATGCGGCCGCGCAAAAAACCGATGCGGTGAAACAAGCCGATGGCACCTGGTTGATCAGCGGCACCAAGAATTGGATCACCAATGGGCCGGTTGCCGATGTCTGCGTGTTGTTTACGATGAACGATCGCGCCGCCGGCCACAAAGGCATCACGGCGTTTATTTTGCCAATGAAAACTCCAGGTGTGCGTTGTGGCACCCCCGACGACAAACTTGGGATTCGTGGCAGCAAGTCGTCGCAGATTTATCTCGATGACGTGCGCTTGCCGGCCGATGCGCTGTTGGGCGAAGTTGGTGGCGGGTTCAAAGTGGCGATGTCAACACTCGATGGTGGTCGCATCGGTATTGCGGCGCAGGCGGTTGGCATTGCCCGGGCTGCGCTCGACGATTCACTGGCGTATGCCAAAGATCGTAAAACCTTTGGCAAGCCGATTGCGCAGCATCAAGCCATTCAGTTCAAGCTTGCCGATATGGCCACTGAAATCGACGCAGCGCGGTTACTGACACTGCGTGCGGCATGGCTCAAAGACGCCAAACAGCCCTTTGGCAAAGAAGCGGCGATGGCCAAGTTGTATGCGTCCGACATTGCTAATCGCGCGGCCCGTGAAGCGATTCAGATTTTCGGTGGCAATGGCTACGTCACGGAATTTCCGGTGGAACGGCATTTTCGCGATGCTAAGATTACCGAAATCTATGAAGGTACCAGCGAAATCCAACGATTGGTCATCGCTGGCTATTTAGCAAAAGGGGCATAAGTATGCGGGCATCACGTATCGGCATGTTGATGGTTGGGTTGGCGATGAGCGGTTGCGGTGGGGGTAGTAAAAAAACTTCGACATCGACGATGCCTGATGACGGCGCAGGCTCTACGTCGCCTGCCGACGAATCGACCGGTGTGATGGAATCAGCCGAGGCCCTTGAGGGTATCAATCGCGCCTTGGATCGCAAGCGCCCGATGGCGGCGCGGTGTTTGAGTGAAGTGGTTGATCGCAAAGAGCTGCCGGGCAGTGCTCGCGGTAAAATGACGCTAGGCTTTACGATTTCGGCTGATGGCAAAGCCTCCGCAATCAGAGTCATCAAGAGCACGCTTGAATCCGACGCATTGGCTACGTGTGTAACTGGGATTGTTGAGCGCATCACGTTCCCAACTCTCGATCACGCGCGTGAGTGGTCGTACACCTATGCATTCGAGGCAATGTAATGTGGCGCAGTGATCATCTGAGCTTGATCGGCGTTGCGGGTCTTACGCTCGCAACCATGCTGTGCGGTTGCGGCAACAGCCCGAAGCCGGTAGCTTCGGCAGTGGAACGCCCGCCGAGGGAGCGACCGCCAACTCGGCACATCGTCGAACAACAAGACGACGATGAAAATACTGACATGCAGCTGACATCCAGTCACGGCACAATGGACCCGGCGGCGATTGAAAAAGCGATGGCCGGCCACACCACGGCTTTGGCGGATTGTTACACTGAACAAGTCGGTACGCGCCGGTGGCTTGGCGGTGAAGTGAAGTTGCATTGGCGTATCGACGGCAATGGTACGCTTACATCGGTTGCGTTAGGCGACGGCGACTTGGGTGCCTGGCCCATTGAAAAATGTATGTTGGAAATTGCCCGGACGATTGCGTTTCCGAAACCGAAAGGCGGCAAGACCGAGTTTACCGTGCCGCTGCAATTTTCAGCCAAGGGCAAAGCCGTGGTGTGGGATGCCGATCGCTCGCTGGCTGCAATCGGCGGCCAAACCAAAAAGCTCGACGAATGCCGGAAACTGGCAAAGTTAAGTGCGGCATCAAACGAAGCTGAACCGACCACGATCGCGATTACAATCTACGCGGGACCAGGCGGCAAAGCGCACTCGGTGGGCTTTGCGACGACCGCAGGATTGCCACCGGCCGATGATTGGTTTGACTGTGTCGAAAAAATCGCGCTGGGTTGGCGCTTGCCAGATCCGCGTGGCCAGTACAGCAAGTTGGCAATTTCTGTCGATGCTGCCAGTAGCAAAATTAGTACGCGATAGCCATCGCGGGAGTCTTTATGCAGTTTTCAACCACCGAAGAACAACAATTAGTACAACGCACGGCTCGCGACGCAGCTGAACGGTTGCTTGCACACAAAGCCGCACAGCGCGATGTCACGAGTGAGTTTCCGCTGCACGAGCTGCGCGAGTTGGCCAAGTTAGGATTGTTGGGGGTCACGGTACCAGAGGCACTCGGCGGTGCCGCCGCCGATACGGTTGCGTATTCATTAGCGATGCAGGAACTAGCGCGTGGTGATGCGGCGGTGTCGGTTGCAGTTTCGGTTACTAATATGGTTGCCGAGCTCGTGTCCACCATGGGTACCACAGCGCAGCGGCAGCAGTGGGTGCCTGGCTTGGTGTCAGGTGAACTTGTCGCCGGTGCTTTTGCGCTTTCGGAAGTTCAAGCCGGCTCGGACCCAACCAGCATGCGAACACGGGCCGAACGCACGGCTACCGGTTTTCGCATCAACGGTGCCAAACAATGGATTACCAGTGGTGACCATGCTGGCCTGTTGATCGTTTGGGCGATTACCGACCCAGCCGCAGGGCACAAAGGAATTTCTGCATTCCTGGTGCCGGGCAAGGCCCCTGGCGTGTCGGTTGCTCGCCTGGAAGAAAAGATGGGCTTGCACGGTTCGTCAACCGCGCAACTTGTGTTGGAAAACGTTGACGTCGGCGAAGACGCGGTGCTCGGTAAAATCGGCGGCGGCTTCGCGCTGGCCATGATGGCCCTCGACGGTGGCCGCATTGGCATTGCATCGCAAGCCATCGGGATTGCCCGTGGCGCACTTGCGCACGCGGTACGCTATGCAACCGAGCGCGAGCAATTTGGCGTGCCCATCATCAAACATCAGGCCATTGGCAACATGTTGGCCGATGCCGCGACCTGGCTTGACGCCGCCGAGTTGCTCACCCTGCGTGCGGCCGATCTCAAAGGCCGGGGCCTGCCGTTTTCGCAAGAAGCGTCGATGGCAAAGTTGTTTGCCAGCGAGCACGCTGGCAAGATTTGCGACATTGCGCTGCAAGTTCACGGTGGTTTTGGTTACACCCGCGATTTCCCGATTGAACGCAACGTTCGCGATGTCCGAGTGACCCGGATTTATGAAGGCACCAGCGAAATACAACGCATCGTGATCGCTCGGAACTTGCTGCGTGATGCTTGACGCTGTACGACTCGTGAAAGGTGAAATCGATGAGTGAATCCTTGCGAAAATTGCGAATCTTGGTGGCCAAGCCTGGGTTAGATGGCCACGATCGCGGCGCTAAAGTGGTCGCGCGAGCCCTCGCCGATGCTGGCTATGAAGTTGTGTACACCGGGCTGCATCAAACGCCTGACATGATTGCGGCAGCGGCGGTGCAGGAATCTGTCGACGCAGTGGGGCTTTCGATTATGTCGGGTGCCCACATGACATTGTTTCCGGCGGTGATGGCCGCGCTGCGGGCCCGTGGAGCTGGCGACATGACGGTTTTCGGCGGCGGTATCGTACCTAAAGACGACATGGTCAAGCTGCGTGAAGCTGGCGTGGCCAAAGTTTTTACGCCTGGCGCAAGCACCCAAGAAATTATCGATTGGGTTGAAGAATATATTCGACCGCGAGCTAACTAAGCCGCCGTGCGGTGTTATCCCAGCATGCGGTTAGATTTGGTGGCACTCGGTTGCTTACTGAGCGCAGCCGGTTGTGGCGGTGCCGCAACGGCGAAGCCGCGTACTGCAGTGAACCCAACGGGGTCGGTAAACGCGGGGGCATCCGACGCCGAGCGCGACGCCGAACAGCTCGCTGCGGTTGAGTTTGCAATGAACCAACTCGATGAAGGTTCACAGTTGTGCTGGGCCGCAGCTGCGGCGGTCGATGGTTTTGAAATCGCCGGCGCGTTGAAATTTCACATTGATATTGCCGCCCAACGCGCTGCCGCCACAGTGCTTGCCGACGACATTAAAAATGTCCGGTTGCGCGACTGTATGGTGAAATTGCTCAGTGACTATCGCTGGGCCCCGCCGCTTTATGGCGAAGGTGTTGAGTTACCGTTTGTGTTTCGGGCACCGGTGCGACAAAGCGTGATCGATCGGCGCATGGTGCCGAGTTTGACCCTTGGGGCTGCGGGCACTGCGCCCGCCGTGGCCGTATTGCTCGACGCGCAGAATACCGGCAACCACGATGCGTCGTTGCTTGAGGTGGTGATTCCAGCTCTAGTCGGAACCGGCGATCGCATCGCCACACGCTCCGAACTCTGGTATTTTTTAACCAGTGCGACGGTTACGTTGCCTAGTCAAATCATGCAAGTTGCCGTCGGTGACGTGGTGTGGTTGCCGGCCAATACCGTGCGAAACATCGGCGGCAGCGCCGAGGTGCGAGCAGTGCTGTTGCTGGTGTCTGGCGGCGTCGAAGGTAGTGCGCGAACTGGTGCGTTGGCGACGCCGTTGGCACCGACACTGCTTCCAGTAAAATCGTCGACGCCGGTGCGCCGGCCAACCGTGGCTAGCATCGTGGTACCTACTACATTTGCTGCAAGTTCGGCGGTAGTTTTGAACCTTGCCCACGGTAGCGCTACGATTATTGCCGCCGGTCGCAACCTGCCAGCTTCGGTAACCATGCTGGATTTTGTAGCTGGTGCAACCATCCCAGCACACCAGCACACCGATGCCACCGAAATTGTCTACGTACTCAGCGGTAGCGCGTTGCTCACGGTGGATGGCGTCACCATGGCCATCAATGCCAATTCAGTGCTGCAATTCCCCAAGGGTATTGGGCACAGCGCTACTGTCACGCAAGCGATGCGTGCATTGGTTTTTTACACTCCTGCTGGTCCCGAACAACGGTTCAAAACGACGGTGTCTACGCCATGACTCAATTACCTACCGTGCCATCTGACCCAACCATGCCAACCGTAGTGTCAACTGCAACTTTGCTTGCCGCGATTCTGGCCGGTGAAATTCGCGCTGGTGCACGCTTGATGCGCGACGTCGACGACCGACGGCCCGCAGCGCTGGCGGTACTTAAACAACTCTATGCCCACACCGGGCGTGCCTACATCGTCGGGATTACCGGCAATCCAGGCGCTGGTAAATCGACGGTGGTTGATGCCATGATTTCGCATTACCGAGCTGCCGGGTGTCGGGTCGGCGTGGTTGCCGTTGATCCAACCTCGCCATTTTCTGGCGGCGCGATTCTAGGCGATCGGATTCGCATGCAGCGGCATGCGCTTGATCCGAATGTGTTCATCCGGTCGATGGCGACGCGTGGCCATCTCGGTGGCATGTCGCGCTCGACTTTTGACGTAGTCGCGATTCTCGATGCGATGGGCTACGATCGGATCTTGGTTGAAACCGTTGGTGTCGGCCAAGATGAAATCGACGTGATGCGCGCTGCCCATTCAACCGTGGTGGTGACCGTGCCGGGTTTGGGCGACGACATTCAGGCAATCAAGGCTGGCTTGTTGGAAATCGCCGATGTGTTGGTCGTTAATAAAGCCGACCGCGAAGGGGCCGACCGAACCGAGCGTGATTTGTTGCATATGCTAGACCTACGGGCCAATGGCGAGCGCAAAGCGGTCGAAATTGTGCGCACCATTGCGACCCGTGGCAATGTAGAAGGTTCGGGCATTGCCGAACTCATCGCTGCTATTCAAGCCCATGCCGAGCGCACCTGGCAGGGCCCAACGGCTGAGGCCCGGGCCGCGAGTAGGGCGGCATCGCACATTGCCGAGTTAGTCCGAGCACTGCTCGCCGATCAAGTGGAAGCCGCGCTGGCGAAGCGTGGCGGCATGATGGAGTTTGCCGCTGCGGTAGCGAAGCGTGAAACTGACCCATGGACGGTGGCGGAGTCGTTGCTGGCTAGCATGTCGTGAGCTGCCTGTAGGTGGCCGCCGCTGTCGCAACCACCACCGCACTGTGATCGGATTGCCGCACATGTTGCGCTGATCACGCCGTTGTGACGGTTTTTTCTATTTCACATTCAAGGGTGCTACGATGACCGTCTAGTCTAGGAGCTTCCCATGGTTACGTTTTTAACGAGTCGATTCGCGGCGCTGGCACTGGTCGCGAGTGTCAGTAGTTGCGGCTTGGTTGACACCAATGTCGCCGATTTTAATCTCGATCTGCCGCCCAAAGAATTTACCGTCGATGCCTCGTCGTGGAACGTCAATGCTAGTGCCGCTAGTTCGTTTTTGACCACCAGCTGCGCCCAAATGCCTACGCTATGTGGCCAAGCTGCCGCTAGCACTTGCAAAGCTGCGAGTTGCACCGGTACGTGCGATGCAACTAGCAAAACCTGTGTGTTGTCGTTAGGCGTCTCCAACTACAATACGATTGATTTAGTAACCGAAAAGCCGGAACTCAAAACCATCAATGAGCAGCCGGTAATCAAAGTCACGATTGATCGTGTGACCTATGCGGTGCGCGCCAATACCCTCAATGTTGATTCACCGGAAATGACCATCTACGTAGCGCCAGCGACGGTGATGGTCGCTACCGACGCGCAAGCCAAAGTCATCGGAACCATTCCACTGGTGCCTGCCGGGGCGACGTTGGTTGCAACCGAAATTACATTTTCGGAAACTGGTCGCGCGGATTTGGTCGCCGCGATGTCGAACTTCAAAGTTCCGTTCAATATTATCGTTGGCTCAACCCTGCTGGTGAAATCGACATCAATGATTCCATCGGGCAAGTTGGAATCTGGCATTCAAATTACCGCACACGCTGGCCTCTAACCAGAAACGGCAAATGAATGATCCAAGCAACCCACGCGAGTAACGCCTGGTGGGTTGAATTCCGGCGACTTGCCAGTTGAAAGTTGCGCAGAAAGGACGGGAGCGTCCCTTGTTTGATCGAGCCAATGTGGAGCGCACCGGCGGACGCTGGTGTGCGGGACCGTCCAGCAGCTTCGACACTTTGTCAAAGCGATGCTGGTTGGTCACACGGCGCGAACTAGGCGGTAATCTTTTTTGCCACCGCGCACCACCATCCACGATGCCGTGGCCAAGTGGCTCACGGTAACGATCAGGTCGGCGTCGCTTATTCTTTGATTGTTAATGTACGCGCCGCCTTGAGCCAGTAACGTCCGGGCTGCGGACTTTGATTTGCTGAGCGTGCGAGCCAAGAAATCACTAATCGAGATGCCGGAGGTTAGTTCGTGGCGGGCAATCTCAACCACAGGCATGGTGCCTTGCAGCGCGGCAAGATCGTCTTCGGTCATGCCGTCGAGTGAGCCACCAAACATGACTGCGGTAGCGGCTTCAACGTGGCGCAACGCTGCATCGCCATGAATCCACTGGGTCATGGTGCGCGCCAGTTCACGCTGCGCGATGCGCTTGCCACGATCCGCATCATGGGCAAGATTCAGCTCGGCCAATTCAGGCAGGGCGGTAAACGAAAAGAGCCGTAGTAGTCGCGGCGCATCTTCATCGCTGACATTGAGCCAATATTGATAAAAGGCATAAGGCGAGGTGCGCGCGGGATCGAGCCAGACTCGCTCACCGGTTGAGGTCTTGCCCATTTTTTGCCCTGCGGCATCAAGCAATAGTGGTGCCGTTAGGCCGAATAGCTGTGCTCCGCCGAGCTTGCGCGAAAGTTCGCAGCCGGCAGTGATGTTGCCCCATTGGTCACTGCCGCCAACTTGCAGTCGACAATCATAGGCTTTGGACAAGTGTACGAAGTCGTACGCTTGGAGCAACATGTAAGAAAACTCGGTGTAGCTGATGCCGCTGTCACGCTCTTCGAGCCGCGACCGCACCGAGTCTTTGCCCATCATGTAGTTGATCGTGAGGTGCTTGCCAACGTCGCGCAGAAATTGTAGGTACCCAACGCTGGCGAACCAGTCGGCATTGTTGGCCATCACGGCTGCGTTGCCCTTGGCGGAGCTGCCATCGCCAAAGTCGAGCAGAGTGCCTAGTTGTGCGCGGATGCCAGCAAGGTTTTCTTGCAGTGCGTCGGGTGTTAGCAGATTACGTTCGTCGCTTTTTCCTGATGGATCGCCGATCATACCAGTGGCACCACCAACGACGATGATGGGTCGATGGCCGGCCCGTTGGAGCCGCGCTTGTAATATTACCGGCACTAGATTGCCAACGTGCAAACTCGACGACGTTGGATCGTAACCGGCATAGAGCGAGACCATGCTTGTTGCGAAGAGCTCGCCGAGACCTTTGGTGTCGGTGACGTCGGCGACCAGGTGGCGGGCAGTGAGTTCGGTTAGTAAATCGGACACGCGCGGAGGTTACACTAAAGGGGTCGGCCTGTGGGTGGACGGGTGGGTGAACGGGTGGGTGAACGGGTGGGTGAATGG
>JAYWHS010000576.1:0-3366 GCA_043777635.1 Kofleriaceae bacterium
GGTAGTGGAGTTGCCGGTATCGTGGCCGTAAATCGGCATGGCGTCGCATTGCGCATCAATGCGCGCGCGGTGGTAGTGGCTAACGGCGCGTTGTTGACGCCATTGTTTTTGGCTCGCCAAGGTATCGGATTAGGGTCGGGCCAGCTCGGTCGCAATCTTTCGATCCATCCAGCCGCGGGCTGCCTCGCTGAGTTCGATGAGCCGATCGCCAGTTGGCGCGGCATTCCTCAAGGCTACGCCGTCGAAGATTTTGCCGATGAAGGCATCTTGTTTGAAGGTGCGGCCACGCCGTTGGAATTCACCATGGCCATGACCGATCTCGTCGGTCCAAAGCTGACCGCGCTGGCCGAGAACTTTGAACGGGTCGCCAGTTTTGGATTCATGATCGGCGACCAAAGCCGTGGCATCGTGCGCGATGTCGGCGGCCATGCCGTGGTGCATTACAATCTTAACGCCGTCGATACCGCCAAAGTTCAACGCGGCGTCGATCTGCTGGCCCAAATGTATTTCGCTGCAGGTGCGCGCACGGTGCATACGCCGATCGCCGGGTTTGCACGAATCCATCACCCTGACCAACTTCGTGGATTGCGACAGGCGCGCATTCGAGCATCGCAGCTCGATTTGTCAGCTTATCATCCGCTGGGCACGGCACGTTTGGGCAGCGATGCGGCCAGCGCGGTGTTGTCGGCGGACCATGAAGCATTCGACACGCCCGGCGTGTATGTCGTCGACGGTTCAGCGGTACCGACGTCGCTTGGTGTTAATCCACAAATTACCATCATGGCGCTAGCGACTCGGGCAGCGCAAAAAATCGCAGCAGCCCTGCGTTGAACGTTGGCTTACAAGCTGAGCCGCTCAACCCACATCACGTCAGGCCCAGCCGGAAAGCTCATGTGGCTGATGGCGGTGCGCACACATTCTACGATCGTTGCGGATAAATCACTGTCGACCGCATTGAGGACAGCGATGTCGCCACGGCTGTCGACCTTAATTTGCAGTGCGACAAATGCGTCGCCAAAACCTTGTTTGGCAACTGCTCGAACGCACGCCGCTAACTCTTGGTGATTGAGCCCTGCGCGCAATTGCCCTTGGCGAATGCGGCGCGCGTCATCATTGTCAGGCCCATCACTATCGCGGACGAGCGCAGCGACCACAACCCGAGGTTGCCCGGCAGGTTGCGCTGCGCCATCGACCCATACACCGGAACGAAACCGCCCTGCTGCATTACCCGCTTCGACGCGATGCCGCCCTTGGGTACTGCGTAACCACATGTCGCCGACGCCAACATCGACGCCGTCGACGCGTACCGCACGACCGGGACTGGCGTTAATGGCCAGCACACTGCCCTGCTGCGCTGACTCGATCGTGGCCGCGACGACCGGTGTCGATGCACTCAACATCGCCATGGCTTGATCTGGTAACGGTGATGCGGCCGGCCAGGTTGCGGCCGAGCCACTGTTGTCATCTGGCAAGGTGACACCCATGCCTCCGACTACATCAACTCGGCGAGCCCCGTCGGCAACCACCACATGGCCGTGGCGGCACCAGACGGTGAGCAAAGCGCTTCGATGATCGACGCGAAACTGGGTGCCCCGAACTTCGATCGTTCGGGTGCCGGCAACGATCAGGAAGCGTTGATTTGCGGCCCGTGCCGTGACTTCGACGTCGATCATGCCATCGACTACCAGCTCAACCGCGCGGTCATCGAAACGTCGTAGCGTTGCGGTGGAATGCGGCGCAAGGCCAAATCCTGACGGCCCAAATTGGATGTGCAACGTGGCGTCAGCGGTAGCGACGGTTGCACCGGCCGAAATGGTGCGATTAAAAAGTGCCGCCATGCTGGCGTCGTTGTCAGCGCGCTCGCCGTTAACCACCACTGCGCCGCCTTGCACTTTGCTGATCCAGCCGCCCAACGGCACCGGCGTAGCCGCCGCCGGCAGCTGCGTTTGCGTTGGCGACATGGTCATCGCGGTGGTGGTGGCAGTCGTGCTGCGCAATGGTGCGGTGTCGCGCACCGCCAACCACACGCCAGCGACCGCGGCAACCGCAGGCACGAGTGCTGCGAGCTGCCAATTGCGACGACGAAACCACGCTGGCGTAGCTGTACCGTCGGTGCGACGCGCGGCTGCGACCTGCCAATGGATTTGCGTGCGTGTTGATTCCCATCGCAATTCGGGGGCTGGGGCCTGCGCGATGGCCGAAAATTCCAACATGCCAGCAACTACACGATCACGCACCGTTCGACATTGCGCGCATGCCAGTGCGTGGGCTCGCAAGGCCTGATCTTCGGATGCCGACAAGGTGCCAGCTTGCAAAGCGGCCCAGCGATGCGCGGCAATGTGTTTCATGACTCGACCTCGTTGGTCGCGGCATCGCCAGGCATGGCACCTTGGCCGCCCAGGGCGCGATAGAATTCGCGCTTGGCGTAGAACAACCGTGTGCGCACCGTTACTGCATTGCTGTCGACGAGGTAGGCAATCTCTTTGAGTTCCAGGCCTTCGATTTCATGCAGGTACAACACGATGCGCTTTTTAGGCGCTAACGTATCCAACGCTGCATACACTTGCTCGGCCGCTTGCCGCCGCTCCATCGCTCGGACTGGTGTCTCGGGTCGATCAACCAAGGATTGGCCAGCGGCAGTTGCATCTAGGTCTTCAACTTGCAAGCCACCGGGCTTGCGCCGCTTAGTGCGAATACGGCCCAACGCGACGTTCACGCAGATACGATACATCCACGTCGACAACCGCGATTCACCACGAAATTTTTCCAAGCCACGAAACGCAATGACAAAAACTTCTTGCACCAGATCTTCGAGATCTTGGCGATCGCCGATCACCCGATACAAATTAGCTGCAACCACCCGTCGATAGCGATTAAAGAACTCATCGTGGGCCGCGCGCTCACCTTGGCAACAACGCTTGATCAGCGCCGCTTCGCTGGCGTAGTCAGCCGCGTTTGCGTCAGCTGCCGTAGGGTCGCGAGGTTTCACTAAAGCGAGCATAGTCGATACCAATGTTTGTCGCTGTGCTGCACCCAAACGTTCAAAAATCTTTCATCGCGGCCAAGCGCCGATCCATCGCGACTGGCGGGTCTAACGTTTGCTGTTCCTACTTATCGTAAACAAATACAAGTGCTTACCTTGCCTAACGCTGTCTTTGCCAACGGTCGAGCCGCGCGGATGGCAAGGCGGCGCGAGAACCGGACCGCAGCGCACTGCCTGTGCGTGAGGACCGGAAGCGCAGCGCCAACGCGGCCAGGCGCGATGGATCGGCCGTTGGCACTGCTAGCGGCGGACCGGAAGAACGGTAAGCACGAGATCCTCGTCTAACGGGCACTGCATCGCTTCTTCATCGCCTTTGGCGACAA
>JAYWHS010000577.1:0-3361 GCA_043777635.1 Kofleriaceae bacterium
GCTGGCGGTGGCGCTCATACAACGTCAAGTGTGAGGCGCTAGTGCCGTACTAGGCTGTAACTTGTATGACTGACGATCATATATATTGGCAATCATATACATTGGCTATCATATACATTGACGATCATATAGAGAGCGTGTGAACCTGCCTCATGACGACGTTCGTGAATCGTATTCGGGAGATGGACGAACTCACGGCCCTCGCTGCGCGTGGCGGGTTGGTTGTCATTTCTGGCCAGCGGCGAGTCGGCAAAACCAGGCTGCTTTCGCATTGGTTGCGCGCGAATCATGGCGTGTTCGCGCAGGCAATTGAAGGCGCTCCAGAGATTCAGCTCGATCAACTCATGCGGGATTTTCAAGCTGGCTCGGCCGTGCTGTCGACAAGTATTGAACCCAAGAACTGGTCAGAATTTTTTGAAATGATTCACCTGGCCAAGTTAACCGGCCCGGTTTGCATCGATGAATTCCCGTATCTTGTTGAATCTGATCCTACCTTGCCGAGCGTGATTCAGCGATTTATCGACCACAAGATGCCAAAGGGCATGACGCTCATATTGGCCGGCTCAAGCCTACGCATGATGCACAGTACGTTTTTAGATCGCAGTGCACCATTGTACGGTCGCGCTCGAAAGATCTTGCGGATTGCGCCGATGAGCTATGAAGCCTTTACCAAGGCTTGTGGGGAAAAACTGTCGGCCAAGACCAGCTTCGAGAAATTCTCCCTGGTCGGAGGCATTCCAAAGTATTGGGAATTTTGTGACTCGAAGGCTTCGCCCATCGCGTTGGCTGAAGCCTTGTTTTTTGGTTTCGCACCCTATTTTAGCGAAGAGCCGTCACGGTTGTTGCGTGATGAAGGTATCGCTGGCATGAACCCGCTCTCTGTGCTTGAAGCGATTGGCCGAGGTGCAGCGAAACCTTCGGAGATCGCTGCAAAAATGGGGGTTGCTCAGCCCAACCTGACGCGTATCTTAGACGCTTTGGTTGATGCATCAATCATTTCGCGGACGTTGCCGTTTGGCGAGAGTTCACGCGCAACCAAGCGTGTGTTGTACCGGATTGCCGACCCTGCCTTGCGGTTTCATTTTCATGTGTATTCTCCGCATCGCGCACGATGGCAAGGCTACCGGCAAGACAAAAAACAAGAGCTGCTTGCCACGCATGTTGGACCTATGTTCGAGCAGTGGTGGCGTGAGACCCACGCTGGTAGCTCACCGTACTGGGAAGCCTCGGTCGAATTTGACTCGGTTCGACTCGACGAACGAGCTGGAACGACACGCGCCATTGTTACCGAATTAAAATGGGGCGAGCTCACAGCTGCCGACCGGATCCGACTAGAAGAGCGCGTTCGAATGCAGTGGAACGCAAGTTCGCTTTTCGCCAAATACGGGCCGTGTGAAGTGGAAGTGATTGATTCAACGTTTTTCAAAGACACGGTGGCAGTCAAATCACTGTGCGCTGAAAAACGCTGAGCATCACATGCCACCCTTACTGCGAGGTGTCTCATTTAGCCGATTGCCGTACATGTCACGTACGCCCATGCCACGCCAGACCCCGCGCTCGCCTGGCTAGCGCAGCTGCACCAACTCCAGCACCTTGCTGCCACGGGTAAAGCCGCGATTGCGTTCGGTTAGCCAAATTGTATTTGTCGCACTCCACCCCAGCGCGAATTGCCGCGACGACGATGGAATATGGGCCACGCGCGATGCGGCACCATCGACGACATGAAAAATGTCAAAGAACTCAGGATCCAATTTTTTCTGCGCGATGGCAGCGGCATTGGCGGGGTCAGTAGCTAGTGCAAACCACACGCCGTCGGTGCCGATGGTTGCTAGCAAACTGTCGGTGCGATACTTCGCCAGATCGATACCTTTGATCTCTACTTTGCTGCCACGTTGCCAGGCTTCGAGCGCGCTGCGATCTTTGCTTACTGCGACAAATGTCAGGTCACTTCGGCCTTGCAGGGTATCGAAACGTCGACGCTGTTCGAAGTAATCTTTAATCGGCGTGGCTGCGATAAACTTACCTGCGACTACGTCGTACACGCCTTCTTGATTGGGCGAACGTTGTTTCTCTTTGGCATTGAACTCACCTTCGCGGATGCCGTAGGCCAACAAGAAACCACCATCCCAATGGTTGATGCGAAAGCCTAGTTTTTTTGAGCTGGCAACGGTATTACCTTGGCCATCCGTTTCAATGTTGCGTGACTTGGCCAACCGTTTGCCGGTTGCAGCGTCGAGAATCTCGACCGAATGCACCAGTGTCGCAGCATCACGCCGGGTATACAGCACCAAGACCGGCTTGCCCGCGCGCTCTTGCATGCTGATCGACGTGGCCGTGGCCGCGCGGGGCCCAGCCTTTTTGTTTTTCCCAAGTGACAGCCAATGCACAACTTGCTGCTCGCGAGCGTTGGTAACTATGACCATCAAGAATTCGCCAAACACCCGAATGGCCTTCGGCTGATGCAACGCCGGCGGTAGCGCCACCACGCGTTCGGCTTTGGTTGTCACATCGACGATATGCACATCAGCTTGGGCGGCCGCATCGGTAATGATGTAGGCCAAGGTTTTACCGTCAGACCAGATTGCATCGTCGATAAACCCCGTGGTGGGCATGACTCGATACATGGACGGCGTGGCCGTGAGCATGGCCGGGGCGGCTGGCTCAACCGCCATAATCTTCGCGTCCGCAACGGTTGGCACAGCGAGCGTGACCAGCCCCGCTGCACTTGCCAAACACAACGCTAATGGTCCTAAGAATCGAGTTGCCGTCATAGCTTGTCGATGCCATGGCCTGCGGTCGGAGGCAATACAATTCACTGCAATTGCATCCTGGCTGGAGCTCCGGCCATCGCCGCTGGGTCGAGGGCTCGGTACGCCGCAGCTTCAAAGATACAATCGTCGTTGATGTGTTCTTGCTCGGCCAAATCGGCAATGGTGCGTGCCACCCGGATCAGCCGGTCAATGCTGCGGGCGGTGACCATGCCGCGCACGCCGGCCACTTTTGCTAGGGCTTTTTCGGCGGGGCTGTTGAGGCCACAGGTTGCCCGTTGCGCTTTGGTGGATAACTCGGCGTTGCAATGTAAGCCCCAGGGTAGCAAGCGCGCACGCTGGCGCTGCCGTGCTGCGCTGACCCGAGCCTGAATCGCTGCCGAGGTTTCGGCCGGTGCAGCATCGCGCATCTGCGCCAACGAAATAGGTCGTACAAAAACCTGTAGGTCCATACGATCGAGTAATGGACCACTCAACCTGGACCGATAGCGCTCAATGGCGGCCGCGCTACAGGTGCATTCGCGCACGCCTGAATCAAACCATCCACATGGACAAGGATTGGCCGAGGCCACCAATAGAAACGACGCAGGCAG
>JAYWHS010000578.1:0-11758 GCA_043777635.1 Kofleriaceae bacterium
CAGCCGAACCAACCGGTAGTGCGGCCTGAGTAGCAGACGGAATGGGTGAACAGGTTGGTGAACGGTAGGCTCACCGAGGCTCCGAAGAGAGCGAGGTGCAGCTTGAACGGATGCTCTGCGGTTGGCCGCGCGGCCGCGCACGTTGGGGCTCGCGCGAAGCCTGATGCACCGCCGTTGCGTCGCGGGGATTTGATGGCGAAGACTGGCGGGCATTGGTGGCGAACATTTTACATGTCCGGTTTTCGGACATACATTTCATATAAGAATTTGACAAACAATTTTCAATTTGTATTGACGTTTTTTCGACCGAGACTTGCGGTGCCTACGTGTAGCTGGTGAAACGATCGTGTGAGGCTGCGATGGAGGCGACACGGGGCGATGAGCTGGGTTGGCGGATAGGGTGTGCTCATGCAAACGAGTACAGCGGTGAAGGTGGCGATGGATGTCGATGCGCTGGGGAGACAAATCGCTAAAATGTCAGCGCATATCGATACTGCGATGCTGGTACATTCACATTCGTGACGCCAACAGCGAATCACTCGCGCGCATCGGCAACTCGATACTGAAGCGTGCTCCGCCACCAGCGACATCGGACAACGATATCCGACCGCCGTGGTCGGAAATGATGCGGTGAACAATCGCCAGCCCAAGGCCGGTGCCACCTTGCGACAACTTGGTCGAAAAGTACGGCGCAAAGACTTTGTCGCGAACATCGGCCGGCACGCCGATGCCATTATCTTGCACCACCCATTCGATGCGATCTTTGCGCAGCGCGGTAGTTACCAAGATTTTACCGGGGCCACCGCCAGCGGCGACCCGTTGCGCTACTGCGTCGCGAGCATTTTCAACCAGGTTGAGCAGCACTTGTTGTAGTTGTCCACGGTCGGCTTCGATCTTCGGCAAGTCGCCAAGCTTCACGTCCACGGCGTCCGAGCCTTGATACAAGGCCAGCCCATTTTCAATCACCTCGTTGAGCGATACCGGTCCAAATTCAGGTTTCGGCATTCGTGCAAAATCAGAAAACTCCGACACGATACGCTTCAAACGATCGGCTTCTTGCAGCACCGTGGTGGTCGATTCTTCCAAGATTTCGTCGAACGAAGGATGTTTTTTACGCCAAGTTTTACGCAACGTATCCATGGCCATTTGAATCGGCGTGAGCGGATTTTTGATCTCGTGGGCCAAGCGTCGCGCAATTTCCTGCCATGCCGCGATGCGCTCGGCGATAACCAAGCGCTCTTTCGACACCTTTAGATCTTCCATCATAAAGTTGAACGAATTCGCAACGGCACCCACTTCATCTTGAGCACGTACCGGCACCCGATACTCCAAGTCGCCACGAGCCGCAGCCAACGACCCTTTCACCAAAACGTCAAGATCGCGGGTCACACGGCGTGCCACAAATGTACCGATGAGCACTACCAACAGCAACGCCACCACGGCTAACAGCGCAGACACCAACGTGACATTGCGCAACACCTGTAGCGAATCACCGTCGGAAACATAGATCTCAATAATGCCAGGATTGCGACCGTCGGGGGATGGCAAGGTAATCGTTTGTACATGGTCTACTGCATACTGCGACCAATTGCCCAACGCCGCCACCACCACGATGTCACCCATGCGGATGCGTGCATCAATGCGACCAGGGCGGCGCGCCGCACTCAGCAAGTCAGCCGACACTTTACGACCAACCATCACCGTGATTGCGGCCTTGCCATCGACGGCAGGTTGCGCCGCTTGCGCCATCAGCACTTGCTCAGTGCCGATTCCACCCATCAGTTTTTCCATACCAAAGGTCACAACACCATTTGTGCGCTGCGCTTGCGCAGCAATATGCGCATCAAGTTCGCCAACAGCGGCGCGCATATGTGGTGCCAGCAAAACCTCATTGCCCGGGCCAGTCACCGCAAGTAAATCCAGCGCCAATCCACGCATTACCGGCCCGCCCTGTTCGCGCAACCGGCGCATCGAATCACCGTCGAGCACGCCGCCGCCTTTGACCAACTCGCGTAAAATGCCACCAGTGAGCGGATGATCACGCCCAGTGAGCGCCTTCACCGCTTCGCTCACACCATCTTGCAGGCGTGCAACTTCGCGTTCTAACGTTTGTCGCGCCGCCATTTGATTGTTGCTGTATTCCTTGCGGTAACTTCGTGCAATCATTTCACGCGTCACAAAGGCCGCGACCGCGATCGGCAACAACGCCACCAAAGCCAACGCCAAGGTAAACCGTGCCCGTAATTTCATGGCGTGTCCTTGGCTGCGCTAACCGGTGTGGTCGCCTTGGTCGCCTTGACCGGCAGGCCAACCACCGAAACGTCGTCGAGGCTCAGCCGCGCCAGCCCGTCAAACGCTGCACCCTGCGCATCGTTGCGCACCCATGCTCGAACGCTGCGGTGAAACAACGGTACAATCGGCAGCTCTTTGCTAAACAATGCCGCCAACGTCGCGGCTGATTCGGATCGGCGCACACCAGCTAGCGCAAAACTAGCGGTCCACCACAGCGGTGCTAGCGTCGCCGGCAAGACCAACTGACCAATGTACAAATCGTACGTTTGTTTCGCGAGCCGCTCTTGAAACGTCGCGGCATCAACCGCCACCACAGTTGCAACCACACCGAGTTGATCGAGCACCCGCACGACCCGCTCGGCAATTTCGCGATCATCAAGCGCGGTTGCATCGATCAGTATTTCCACTGAGCTCAACGTTGGTGCTCGTTCGCTCCACTTCGCGGCCCGTGCAAATTCACGGCGCGCCGCTGCGATATCGCCAGCAAATTGACCTGCCGCTGCGGGCCCTGCCGCAGTACTCGCGGCTAACGGAATATGCGTCGCAGTAATCTTTTCACCGCCACCAAGCGCAGCAAAACCGGACCGCGCAATCCCTAGATCCACAGCGCGCCGAAATACCACTTGTTGAGTCAACCCGTGGCGCGGCCCGAACCCGATATAGGTCAGCGACAGCGGCGGCGAATCTTGCGGTACCGACACAAACTTGGGCGCAGCACCCGAAAACGCAGTAGCTCCGCGTAACGAAATATGCGCAGCCCCGGCCTCAAATCGACGCGCTTCAGCATCGCTTGCGACAAACCAATGTAGCCGCAGCTTGTCGACATACGCACGCTGGCCAACGTAAGTATCAAAAGCTTTGAGTTCAATGAAACGACGTTGTTGGTCGCGACTGCCCCAACTAAATGGTCCAGCACCTACCGGTGCGTCGGCCAAAGGTGCGCGACCGCCCGGCGTGATGGCCGCTTGCGGTAGCGCCAGCAACGCAGCGAGATTTGGCGTTGGTTGCATCAACGTCAGCAAGATCGTCCCAGCGTCGGCGCGCACGCTTGCGACGGTACCGATCAGCCAACCCTGTGCGCTGGTGCGTAACCGCTCAAGCGAAGCTACCGCGTCAGCAACCGTAATCGGGGTGCCATCATGAAAGGTCAACTCAGCGCGCAAGCTGATGCGTACCCGCAACGCAGTTTCAAAAACCGGTGGCGCGCTTGCCAACGTCGGCAGCGGTCCGTCGGCTGCACTGCGATACAGAGCTTCATGCAGCAACCCGTGCAACGTGAGGTCAGCAGGCGAGCGCACCGCCACCGGATCGCTGACCCGGGCATCCCCAGCCAACGACGCTTCTAACGTGCCGCCATATTTGGCGCGGGACTCCGCCGAGGCTACCGTCGCTGGGACGCCGGCGGCTAGCGCCAGTGCCAACACCGTGACCCATGCACGGGGTAGCGTCATTGCAGTCTCCACACGTCAAGCCGCTTGCCCGCGCGCACCAACGCGATAGCGTCGCGTTTGCCATCACCGTCGAAATCGCCTGTCAACAACGCTACAACACCAGCAGTGAAGCGACGGCGCAACACCACCCGCGGCGGCAAGCTCAGTTCGGTGATCGTTACAACATCGGCGTTGGCAAGGGCCGCGCTCGCCAGCACCTCGGGCACCCCATTTTGATCCAGGTCATCAACTGCCAGTGCGTAACCCGTACCAACCAGATCAAACGGCTGCGTCGCACCGCAGATCGTGTCGCAGTGCGGTCGGGCGTCGACATGCAGCACGTCGTGCTCAGATACCGAAGCTCGTAACGACCACAGCTGACCTTGGGCGTCAGCCAGGTCATCGCGGCACACCGATGTGTACACGCCTTGCCCAACCACCCCGGTGTCAAACCAATTGCGGCCTGGATGCAGTGGCCATACTTGATCTTTGCAGAACTCAAAACCGGCGACGCTATCCGGGGCCGACCGCGCGCCGTGCCCAACGCCGGTATATCCCGTGCCATCCCACTGCACCGCCATTGCCGATGGATGCGACGTCACGCGAGCCCGTACTTCGGCACTGTTGGCGTACACGCTGCCGACCAGCTGTCGGCTCCGCCGCTGAGCAGCGTCCGGAAATCGGACGGTAGCGACTATCCGAGGACTCCGAGAAAAATCTAAGACGGCAACGGCTTGGTCGGTTGCAACAAATGCTTCCATCCGACCATCGTGATCCAGATCCGCAACGGCGGCACCGGCCACGTCCGGCCGAACATCAAGCGACCCGATTTTCTTCGGCTTAAAATGAAAGCCAACCGGCACCGGCACCCGCGCTTGGCGCTGCTGCTCCAGCGCAATCCGATGCTGTAAAGCTTGCCACCCGCGTGTGAAAGGTGCGCTCGGTATCGACGGAGGTGACGCCCCAGCTGCCCCTACGGCAATCGACCCACAAGTTGCAACCACACCTGCTAACCACAAACCGCGAATGGATGTTCCAAGCAAAGCCGCGCGCCTACTCATCCCCATACTCGCCGGTGACCAGCGTCGAATTGGTAACTTCGCCGGGCAAGGGTGCTACGTCGGTTGGTGCCGAGCCCTCGACGAAGACTTCGTTGTAGACGCTGTTGGCAGGTGCGCCGGGCGCAGCCAATAAACCAGTAACTTTATCGACTTTAACTTCAACCACCCGGGCTGGTCGATCAAACGATTTTTTCTGCAAACCCATAGCTTTCGCAATCTCGACGAACACCGGCACTGCCGTGGTGCCGCCGGTTTCGCCGCCCAGCGAGTCGTTGTTGTCGTTGCCGATCCACACCGCGATTACATAATCCGGCGTGGTACCAACAAACCACACATCGCGCGCATCATTCGATGTGCCGGTTTTACCAGCGACCACAATACCCAACGCTTTGGCTGCATGGCCAGTGCCTTCTTCCACCACCGACCGCATCATATCGGTGACCACATACGCAACTTCTGGCAGCAACGCAGCGGTCGGCGTGATCACCGGCGCAGCATGCCCGTCGACCGATTCGATGAAGCGCGGCGGCGCATACCAACCACCGCCAGCCAAGGTTGCAAACGCATTGGCCATGTCTAGCGGCGTAACTTCGCCCGAGCCCAGCGCGATTGACATTTCACGCGGCAGTTCACCGGTAATGCCAAGTTTGCTCGCCATCGCACGAACGTTATCGGGGCCAACTTCGTGGCACACCCGAATCGCCACCGTGTTGATTGATTTTGCTAACGCGTAGCGCAACCGAACCGGGCCTTCAAACGCGCCCTTTTTATAGTTTTGCGGTTTCCACAAGTCATACACTTCCGGCGCATCGTTGACGATCCGGGCCGGCGTGACCAAACCCGCAGCCATCGCAGCGGCGTACACAATCGGTTTAAACGACGAGCCCGGCTGGCGCTTGGCCATGGTGGCCCGATTAAAACTGCCTTTAGTTGTAGCGTAGCCACCGATGAGCGCGCGCACCTTGTGGGTCTTGATTTCCATGACCACCACCGCACCCTGCGGCCCTGGCGCGAACACCGCGTGGTTGCCCACCGGTGCGGTTGGTTTACTTGGCGTTGCGGCCTCAGGTTCGTTGCCGTCGCCCTGCTCGGCCGATTTACTGGCGGCTGGCGCGACCGGCACCACGGTGATTTCGTCACCACGAGCAAAACGTTCGGTCGGCGTCGCGACGTGTCCATCATCTTTCGCCGGATTCAAGCGCGCATCATCGCGCCCACCCAGGCTCACCGTCGCCTGCCAGCCACCGAGATCAACTTGCAACTGCGCCGGTGTGTCTTGCACCGCGGTAACTATCGCCGTGGTCGGCTCGCCGGGCTTTGGCGCGCCGTTGGTACGCTTTTGCAACTTGGCCAGTTCGGCTGCGATCTTATCTTCGGCAATGCGCCGCCGAGGACTGCCAATGTGCATGCGTTTGTCGACCCCGCGCAGCGCTTTTTGCAGTGCACTTTGCGCGGCTTTTTGCACATCTGGATCGACGGTGGTTTGAATCGTAGCACCCAGCGTGGAAATGGCCGCTTCGCCTTTTTGCGCGACCAATTCGGCTCGTGCAAGTTCGATCCATTCGGGCGCCGAGCCCAAACCGGGATACGGTTCTTTAACCAATTGAATGGGCGCATCGATCCATTTTTGTGCTTCCGCTTGCGTCAGCTTTTCGGTCACAACCATATTCTTGAGAACATAGATTTGACGTTCTTTAGCTCGCTCCGGATGCGTGCGCGGTGAAATTTCATTTGGTGATTTTGGCAGCGCTGCCAACACCGCAGCCTCACCGGCATTGACCTGCTCAACATCTTTGCCAAAGTAGTAACGCGCAGCTTCTTGTATGCCATAGCGACCATGACCAAGGTAAATTTGGTTCAGGTACAGCGTGATGATTTCTTCTTTCGACAAGTTGTGTTCGAGGCGGCGCGCCAAGATCACTTCTTGAATCTTGCGTTTGAAGGTCTTTTCTGGCGACAACACAAACGTTTTGACCACTTGCTGCGTGATCGTCGACGCGCCCTGTTTGGTCTTGTTCGACTTGAGATTCGTGATCAACGCCCGCACCATACCGACGTAATCGATGCCGCCATGGGTCCAGAATTTTTGATCCTCCGCTGCCACAAAAGAATCGACCACAAGCTTGGGGATTTTATTGTACGCAATAAATGTGCGCCGACCATTATCCTCGAACAGCTCACCGATGCGATGCTGATTCTTATCGACGATGATCGAGACTTGTTTGGGATGATAGTCACCCAACTTTTCAATCGTTGGTAAACCGGCGCGGCCGTACCACCAAAACACCGCAGCTACCACAGACACCGCACAGGCCATGCCAACGAGCCCCAGCACCGCTGTCCATTTTACGATGGTCTTCCACCTGGCCTGCCCGGATGGGCCAGCGCCGCGTTGCGCTACGTGGAGTCGTTGTGTCTTGGCCATATCCGCCTTTACGTGCAATCTCGGGACCGTACCAGAATGGGTATTGTGTCAGGGCTGCGGCCTGGTTGCCACACTCAGCGTGTCATCTCAGCCACGATCCACTGTGATTAACGCTGCGCTCCCCGCTCAGCCCTGATCGAGTCGAGCCAGAATATCAGCGACTGCACGCACTTTGAGGGCCATCCAGCGCGCACGAAAATATAAGGCCCGCTCCGCAGACAAGTCACCTGACACCCCCAGCAGCGCTCGGCGTCGTGTGGTTAGCCGCGACAACACCAGCGCTACCGAGACTGACAAGTTGTAGCTCTCGGTAAACCCGTACATCGGAATCCTAACAGTGCCATCACACTCGCGCTCCGCGGCCGCCGACAGCCCGGCGTGCTCATTACCAAACATCACCGCGACCGGGCGATCAACCGGAATTGTTTCCGGATCATGACTGGCCTCGGGTGCCGTGGCATAAATCGCAAACCCTTTGGCGCGCAGCGCTTCGGCGCATAACGCTGGCGTACGCCATCGCGCAATGTCCATCCAGCGATGACAGCCACGCGTGATCCCGGGCGCTAAGCGAAAATGGTCTGCGCCTTCGATCGCGTGTAGGGCACTTACACCAAACGCCTCACTTGTGCGTACCGCTGCAACCGCGTTGTGCGGGTCATAGGTGTCTTCAACAACCAACGTGACCGAATCTAAGCGCATGGCAATAACTTGATCGATGCGTGCTAACCGCGCTGGCGTTAAAAACGGCAACAGCTTGTGGCAAACATTGGCAGCGCCGTAGCGCTCTAACAATCGATCAATGTCATCGGGCACAGCGTTTGCTTGCCACATTCTCTAAGGGAGATCCACCGGTGTGTTACGGTAAAAGTAATGGGCGTGGGGTGGCCACCAACTTCACAAGGTTCGGAATTTTCATCGCAGTATGCTTGATTGGACCCAGCTAGGCCTACCACCAAATGATCGCTACAGCGTCGAACGCGAACTTGGTCGCGGCGGCATGGGTGTAGTGTATTTGGGCCACGACAACGCTCGCGATATTCCGATTGCGCTCAAAGTTCGCGCCACGCAACGGCACGAAACCGCACCTTGGATCAAGCGTGAGTTTCGCGTGGTCGCAGCGTTACGGCACGTCAACTTGGTCGAACTGTACGAATTGGTATCAGCTCGCAACGCCTGTTTCTTTACGATGGAATATGTCGATGGCATGGCGGTAAGTCGCTGGGTTCGACACCTCCCAGCCGACGTTTCTTTCGAAACACCGACGGTGGGCGCACTCGTCGCCATCGGTGAGCTGCCGCGTCAAGCATGGTTCGATGAGCAGCGGCTAACCATGCCGGGTATCGCTCGGGCCACCGCCGATGGCACCAACGCCGATCCACGACTACCCGTGCCGCTAACCGTTGCACTTGGTGGTGTCGGGCAGCCGGACTTCATCCGCATCGCGCATGCGGTTACCCAACTCGCCGACGCGTTGGCCTTTCTGCATCGGCACGGCGTGGTGCATCGCGATATTAAGCCATCCAACGTCATGGTCACCACCGACGGCACGATCAAATTACTAGATTTCGGAATCGCCATCGATCGTACGCATGCACTCGATGGTCGCAGCCAGGATGCCGACAGCTCCGGCCTTGACAGTGGTGGCCGGTTATTAGGCACAACACCGTACTTGGCCCCTGAGTATATTGATGAGTTGCGCACCGGCCCGGCGGTTGATCTCTACGCGTTGGGTGTGCTGGCATTTGAACTCGCGACTGGCGAGTTGCCGTTTTGGGGCTCAGCTGCAAAGATTTCGCGGGCCCAGCGCGCTGCTGGGATTGCACCGCGTGCGTCGAGCCGCAATGCAGCCGTGCCCGATGATCTAGATGACCTCATCGCGCAGCTATTGTCGTTTGATCCAATCCTGCGCCCCAGCGCGCAGGACGTGCCTGCGCATCTATCTGGCGGTGTGCGCCCGACTAAGGTCAGTGCTGCGCGCCCACAGCCAACCGAGCTGCGGTTCGTTGGCCGTCGCAACGAAATTGCACAACTGCACGGATTGCTAACCACCAGCGCAGCGTCACAATTGGTAGTGGTGTCAGGCGCATCGGGCTTGGGTAAAACTGCCTTGGTCGAACACGTCATCGCGCAGGTCCGGCAGGCGGTCTTGACCTGGCGCGGCCGTTGTCATGAACGTGAGCGCGTACCGTATCGTGCGTTTGATGCAATCGTCGACGATATCGCGGAACAACTCACGGATCTTGAAGCGCCGATGCAGCTCGAATTTGCGTACTCATTGGCTACCGTATTTCCAGTACTGGCCGGCGTCGTCGTGCATCGGACAACGCCGTTGGCAGTGCCGGCAGCTGATCCACGGATGGAGCGGGAACGCGGCCTGATCAGTTTTGCTCGGTTGTTGGCAGCACAACTGCGCACCTACCGAGGCTGCATCTTTATCGACGATGTGCAGTGGGCAGACGCTGAAAGTTTAGAGTTGATTCGCGTCATTTTGCGCCACGCCGATCGGCCGCTGACCATCATCACGACCTGCACCGAGCAAACCGACTCGCTGCGCACGCCTGAAATCGCTGCGTTGTTTGCCGATTGCAATGCCCAAGAAATTTCCCTCGGCCCGTTGTCGACTGCCGATACCTTTCAACTTTGCAGTGAGTTTGCACCGAGCGCGCCGCGCGAAGTTATCGACGCTGCGGTCGAGCGGGCTGCCGGAAATCCACTCCTCGCCGAATTATTTGGTGCTGAAATTGCCCGGCCCAATCGCACGGCGCAAAACTCCGACCCAGCGTTGCAGCGCATTACCCGGCTCGACAAAGCCGAACGCTGCGTTGCCGAATTTGTTGCAGTCGCCGGTACGCCAATCTCCTTTGCCCAACTGCGTGACGTGAGCCTGCTGCCGCCCACCACCCTGCACGCGGCCCTGCGGGCTTTAGAGTTTGAACGCTTGGTACGGCTGGTGCCAAACAGCCATGGCGACACCAGCTACATGTTCGCGCATCAACGGCTGCGTATCGCAACGTACAGCGCGGTACAACCGGTTGCATTACAACACGCACATGCCGCATTTGCAGCTTGGTTTGAGGCCATCCCCGTCGGTGATGGCGTGGCTGAAGCTTGTGCAACGCACTGGGATTTAGCTGCGCAGCCGGCAAGAGCACTAACCTGGGCTCTGCAGGCTGCCGAACGCGCGATGACACAATTGAGCTTCGCGCACGCTCGGTCGTGGTTTGCACGGGCCGCCACATTTGGTCCGACGCCGCAACTGGCACAACAAATTCGCATTGGCCAAGCCAACAGCGCTGAGTTGTCAGGCGATCTAGCCGGCGCGTCGACGATTTTTCGTGCCATCGCTGACAATGCCGCGACCGATTGTGACTCATGGCTGCTGCGCGCAGCGGAAGCCGATCTCAAGCGCGGTGAACTCGACGCCGGCATGGCGACCATTCATGATTTGTTGCAATCACGCAACCTGCCCACCGCAACCAACAAATCACGGGCTTTGCGCAACGGCGTGACGTTATTAAGTCGGCAGGCCCTGCGGCCGTACGCGGTGCGCGCGGTTGCACCTCATGACGAACTGCTCGGTCGCATTTACCGTGTGGTCGCCAGTTACTTGTCAACACCACGGCCGATCGAAGCATTCGAGTTTTTGGCCCGGCTCATGACATCAACCGAAGCTAGAGTCGATCCGCGCACCCACAGTCTGGCCAAAGCGATGTGGGCCGGGTACCTAGCTGCGGGCAGTCAAGGCATGCTCGGCAGTCGTGCGATTCGCGAAGCAGTTAATTTAGCTAACGCCTGTGATGACCCGTACGCCAAAATGGTTGCAGCTTCTGCCGAGGGCATTTTGTTGGTGCTGCAAGGCCGCTGGGACGATATGCGCACGTCATTTGGTCGAGGCGAAGCGGTGTTCGTGCAACTCGGTTTGAATTTTTCGTGGGAAGCCTCGTTTGTGCGGACGTACTGGGCGCTTGGCGAAACTCTCGCTGGCGAGCCAGAGCGTGCGCTCGCATTACTCGACGGTCTCGAAGACCGCACCGACGATCTGGTAGCGCGTACCATGGCCCGAACATTTCGTGGTCGTGCATTGGTGTGCGCTGGCCGCCTCGACCAAGCACAACAAATCGCGGTCGCTATGCAACAAGAACCGAACGCTGCATTGGGCGTTGCAACACTGTATCAAGAGGCTTTTTATGCCGAGCTGTCACTGGCTCATGGCGCTTGGGACAACGCGCTCGCTCGCCTCGATGTGTTTGTTGCAACCGCCAAAAAACTTGGCGTCTGGTTTTTGCCAGCCTTGCGTGCACTGTGCGAACAAGCCCAAGCCGAAGCGTTTTTGGGCAAAGCGCAACAAGCCACGGGCTTGCAACGTTTTTGGTTGGCCAGCCGGGCCCGCTCCCACGCTGCGGTGTTGTATGCGTCGGGCCCACGATCGTGTTACGCACCGGTCGCGCTGCGCATCATTGCCGCGGCCGAGCTGGTCAGTGGCCACACCCGTCGCGGCCACGTAACACTTCGGCTAGCGCAGCGTGCCGCAGCCCAGCGCGGCAGCAGAA
>JAYWHS010000579.1:0-3357 GCA_043777635.1 Kofleriaceae bacterium
GTCGTGATGACGCTTTTAAGTCAGCCAGCGTGGGCTGGCAAAAAAGCTAGCAAGACGATTGATCCAATCACCAGCATTCTGGAGCGTGTCGCGGTCGCAGCAACCTGCGTCGAGGCAACGTCGCCAATGCGGGTTTGGTGCCTCGCCAGTGGTTGGGCCGAAGGTACGGCCGCTGCGCTTCCTAAAAACACAGTGTTGCTCGGTCTTACGCTAGAAGTATCCGACCAGGGTGACGTAGCTAAAGCCTTAATCAACGGAGTGTCAGTCTCCGCCGTAGCCTTCGGTGGTCGCAGCGAAATAAAAGTAACCACGCTCACGCCATCCAACGATGCAGAAAAACGACAGATGGGCGAAGTCGTCGCTGGCTTGGCCGCATTTTTCAAAACCAAAACCGACAGTGTAGCCATCTCAGCTGACTTGGCGGGCTATCTCAAAACATTGCAGGGTAGCTACAAGACAAAAAAAGTTGGCGCGGCGTGGCGGTGGAAAGGCACGGCCCAAGGCTACGCTAAAAAATTCGGCGAACATTGGATAGTGATCGAAAAATCTACGCAAGGCCCCGCATGTTGGTGGATATCGATCGTTACGCCGACATGGAAGTGATCGCGCGGCTGCGGCGGTGTGTGGGCCTGGCATCGACCAAGTTCTCGCAGGTCATCGGCAGTAAAACTCTGCTGTATTTTGAAAAATTGGACACGGGAGGTAAAGGCCTGCTGGATCGCTCTCACATCGCTGCTGGGCGACGCTGTGGCTGTATAGATATTCCTCATCGGCTTGGCGACACGGAGACGGCTGGCTTTGTTGCAAAGCGTCAGACGCGGCGGGCGCGAATGCCATTTTGACCCGTGATCGAGGTTTCCATCGGCCCAATTCTGAATGATACTCGCGCACTATGGCGTCGAAATACGTACTGATTTCCGCCGTGTCCCTGGCTGGGGTTTTGGCGCTGTCAAGCAGCCGGTTTGGCGCTACCGCGATGGCCCAACCGGCAACAAGTCCGCTGCGAGCTGCAACGCGAGATTATGTGGTGATCGCGGGAGACTCGTGTCTTTCGATCGCCAAAGCCCAGCTAGGTTCCGGCAAACGCTATCAAGAAATTCACCAACTCAACCCCGGGCTCGGTGCCGAGCCGCATCGGTTGGTACCCGGCAGCCATCTGATCTTGCCAATGGTTACCACGATGCCGGACGCCAACCTGGCCCAGACCCGAGGCAACGTCCAAGTACGCAAGCCCAGCACTGATGCATGGGCCGCAGCGCTGCGCGGCATGGATTTGTTTCGCACCTGGCGCGTCGGTTCATTAGACAAATCGTCAGCCGATGTCCGCTTTGTAGACGCGACGGCCATGCACATGCGGGAAAATACCGTCGTCATCATTTACGGGCCGTCCGTAACCCGGACGCAATCGTTTGCTGCGGTTGCCGAACTTGAAAAAGGCTCGCTCGAAACTCGGCTAGCTCAACTGGGCAACAAAACTGTCCCGCAGCGGGTCCTCACTCCGAGTTCGGTTGCATCGCTTAGCCGAGGCGATTCACTGATTGTTGTCGACGGCAAAGGCACCAGCTGGGTCGGCAATCACGCTGGTGGCACCATCGCCGTACATGCTGCGAGCAAGAAAAAACCACGCGGCGCGCCAGTCTCTGTTGTATCGGGCATGGGCTCGAAAGTCGATGTGGGTAAACTGCCCGGCAAGCCACGCCCACTGCCGTCAAGCCCCGCTTTGAGCAACGGGCAGAGTATTTTCGTAACCGGTGCAACGCTTGGCAAAATTGCAGCAAGCTGGAGCAACGGCGGCCCGACGATCGTTCGCTACCGCGCGGTATTGCGCGACGCGCAACAACAAGACCTGTTGGTCAGTGACATTGCGGGCTCCGCGACCACCGTCGAATTCGCCGATGTGCCGCTCGGCACCTATTCGATCGAAGTTGCGGCTATCGACAATGAAGGGTTCGAAAGTATTCGCACCCAAACCCCGCCGCTCACCCTCGACCAGATCACCTTTATACCTGCTGGCGGTACCACCGCCGAGCCTTTGCCAGCAACCATTGCCGTAGGTTCGAAAATCATTGCACCTTCGCGAGTACGATGCGGCTTTGGCGATGCCGAACTAACCGAGACCGCGGTGGCAGGTGCCCTCACACCAGGACTTGGCCCAACCGTCCTGCGATGTGAGTCAGCGATCAGTGCGCAAGGCCCCGATGTCATTACCGGCGAGGTCGTGTTTCGTGCGGCTGTTGAAGTCGTCAACATCGCGGTGACAACCCAAACCTTGCCCATCTTAGTGCGCGACGAACCAACCGAAATTCGAATCGCCATTTCGAGTGTTGGGCCAATCGGCGAACTACCGTTGACCGTGCAAGGTGCCCCTGGCGTCCGCACTCGCATGGTAAAACTCGAAGATAATATCGCAACGATCGAAGTCACCATCACCGATGAAGTTTCGCCGATGCAAGCGTTCACAACCCTCGCATTACGACTTGGCGATATCGAATTACAGCCGGTTGATCTGCAAATTGAAATCGTTGCTACGCCAGTCCAAACAATGCTGCCAGCTCGCCGCGATCGAGCGCGCCTCGAAGTTGGCGGCTTTGTCGGCGGCATGATCGTAACGTCAGCAACTGAACTTGGCGACGCGCCGACCCGTGCAGGCGCAGTAGATTCCGGTGCAGCGCTCGGCGTTCGCGTCGCTGGCATCTTGCACCCACGTTGGTTTGCAGAAGGCGAAATGGCGCTCGCACCAACGGGTTATATTGGCCAAGCTGGCGCGGCAACGGTGATTTCCGCGCGCGTGCAGCTAGCTGGCACGGCGATGCGCGATGGTCGTTATCAATTGCGTTTGCTTGGCGGAGTCGGTGCGGCTTCACTGCTTGGTGCATTGGGCACCGCCAGCGACGACACCGACCTCGCGGTCCACGCCGGCGCTGCATTTGTGGTTCATGCCAGCAAAGAAATGTGGTTCCGCGCGCAAGTCATCGACCAAATCTTCGCTGCGCCCTCTGGTGGCTTTGCCCACATTCCAGAAATCACGCTCGGCTTATCGACCCGGGTCGGCTGGTAACGCTACTTCGCTTGTAACCTGATCAGAAACGGCAAATGCTCCAAGAAACCCACGCGAGTAACGCGGGTGGTTTGAAGGTCGGCGACTTGCCTGTTAAAAATCGCGCCTTCGAGCCGTAGCTACTTGGAAAAATTGGTTGCCCGATCACCAGTAACTCATGCGGATCGATCCACCCGCTTCACTCCGAGGGTTGCCACATCTGCCAATGCCGCCATGCCGGCGCCTACTCCGTCCAGATTAACGCGTCGAGATTCGGAGGCCAGTGGACCTTGTACTCTTCGGTATACGTTTGCGACGAG
>JAYWHS010000580.1:0-3354 GCA_043777635.1 Kofleriaceae bacterium
TCAGCCAGATCACCGACGGTGCGCCACGACGCAGCGGCGACGCGAACAGCGGTGACAAGTTGCAGCGAGAGTTCATAGGTGACAAAGCGCGCAGGGCCGGAAGATGTTTTCGTCATGCAAAACTCAGCGCAGGCGGTGTGCCAACGAATGTTGTGCATGATGTAGCGGCTAGGCGTTGGCGCATTGCGTGCGCGTGTGCATGGACGAAAACAGCGATGGCGCAGCGCACGTTGCGCATGTGTCGAGCGCGGTGGGCCGAGATTCGTCGTCGGAGTAAGGAGTGAGCTCAGTCGCTGGTGGAAAGCGTAAGGGTTTCGATCGTTTGCGCTTACGCGACTGGCATTGGGAACGTGCCCGCCGTGCCCGTACCCTCGGAGCCTTACCGACGACGCATCAGGTCCGAGATCCGAGATCCGAGTGGGTTTCCGCCGACCTTGGAAAGCGTACGGTTTTTTGCCTACGCTGCTGCGACGCCGTCGCGGATGGCGCAGACTTTTCGGGCCAGCTTTTTGATCTCGTCGTTCTTTCCTTGGATCAAAACTTCGATTTCGGGTGCCATCTGGCTGAGTTGCGAGCCTAGTGCTTTGGCATTAGTGCCAGTTAGCAACGTGGAAATCACAGCGACTAAAAACGAGCCGCCCCAGATTTCGCGCACGGCTTCGGCCGCGCTGGCGGAGGAAACTACCGTGAAACCTTCGCCTTCAAGGGCGCGAGCGATTTCTTCACGTTCGGTGCTGATTTCATTAACTACGAGTACTGCCGACATCGAGACCTCACTGCGTGTGCGAGCGAAGTAAATTCACTAGTCCCAGGGTTTAGCAGAATTGGCCAGATACGGCGAGTGCCGAGCGCCACAGATCTCCATTGGAGGTGCAAGGCCGGCAATTCTGGGCTCTTGCGCCCTTCGCTCGGTCTGATGTATGGATACCCCCCATGGCATGGTGGTCGCGAACGCAAGGCTTGGCTTCCGAGCCCAAAAAATCAGTTCCCAAAGGGATTTGGATTAAATGCGAGCGTTGCAACACCACGTTGTATGAAGCCGATTTAGATGCCAATTGCCGGGTTTGCACCAATGTTAGCTGCGGCCACCATTTCCGCATGTCGACCGACGAGCGCATTGCGTTTACGGTCGACCCAGGTAGCTGGCAAGAACACGATCGTCACATCGAAAGCATCGACCCACTGGGCTTCCGGGTCGACGGTAAAAAATACGTAGACCAACTTCGGACCAGCAGTAAAAAAGTCGGCCCTGGCGACGCTTACCGAGCCGCAACAGCCGCGATCGGTGGAGCCCAGGTTGAAGTCGGCTTTTTTGTATTTGAATTTATGGGTGGTTCGATGGGCTCGGTGGTTGGTGAGAAAATTACCCGGCAGTTTGAGCGTGCGTTGGCCCATAAACGGCCAGCGATTATGTTTTGCGCATCGGGCGGCGCTCGCATGCAAGAAGGTGTGCTGTCGCTGATGCAAATGGCCAAAACCGCTGCCGCGCGGTCGCGCTTGCGCGAAGCAAAAATTCCATATATCGCGGTCCTTTTGCATCCAACCACCGGCGGTGTAGCTGCATCGGTGGCCATGCTCGGTGACATCGCCATCGCCGAGCCTGATGCGTTGATCGGTTTCGCCGGTCCTCGGGTGATTGAGCAAACCATTCGCCAACAATTGCCGCCGGGCTTTCAACGCAGCGAGTTTTTGCTCGAACACGGCATGGTTGACATGGTGGTGCCGCGTAAAGATATGAAACCAACACTTGAGCGCTTACTCAGTTGGTTCTCACGGGGCACCGTACAGGTTAGTGCTCAAGCCGGCGTGCGCACCGGCGAAACCGCAGACTTCGACGGCCACCACGGCGATACCGACAACATGCCGCAAACCGATTGAGTGCCTACCAACAATGTTTGCGCCGGCTGTTTGCGGCTCGGCGGTTTGGAGTGGTGCTTGGGCTCGACCGCATGCGCGAGTTGTTAACGCGGTTAGGCGATCCGCAGCGGCATCTAGGCACGGTTATTCACGTTGGCGGCACCAACGGCAAAGGCTCGACGGTGGCGATGTTGGCCGCCATTGCCAGTGCCGCTGGCGTTCGCACGGCGCGTTATAGTTCGCCACATTTATCGTCGCTGCGCGAGCGCATCGTGGTGGCCGATGAAATGATCAGCGAAATTGATTTTGTTGACCATGCAGCCCGGGTTGCGGCAGCCGGCGGTGATGAGTTTACGTTTTTTGAACAGATTACCGCGATTGCATTGAGCTATTTTGCCGAGCAGGGGGTGGCGTTGACGCTGCTTGAAGTCGGACTGGGCGGTCGCTTAGATGCGACCAATGTCGTCGATGCAGACGTCGCGGTGGTCACGGGGGTCGATATGGATCACGAAGCTATCCTGGGCACTACACCGCAACAAATTGCTTTTGAAAAGGCTGGCATTTTTAAGGTTGGCCGCGGCGCGGTGATCGGTGCATCGGGCTTGGCCACAGCCACCACGCATCTGCGTGCGCATGCGCGGGCGGTTGGTACCGGACCACTGCTGGTGGTAGAAGCCGCAACTGTCGCGGCCGTGCCGGCGGTTGCACTCGCTGGCCATCATCAACGGTGCAATGCTGCTGCCGCGCTGGCGGCTCTCGATGTGCTGACGTTGCAGCAGCATCCATTGGCACCTGGTTTTTCTGCGACCGTGCGTGCTCTCGGGCTGGCCCACGTGCAGCACCCCGGAAGGTTTGAACGGTTGGCCGGTTCGCCGATGATAATCTTAGACGGCGCCCATAACCCGGCCGGGGCAGCTGCACTGGCGCAAGCTCTGTGTCGCGAACCGAGCTATCAGCGCGCCACTACCGCGTTGGTGCTGGCAGTTTCAGCGGATAAGCCAGTTGCCGCGATGCTTGCTGCATTGGTACCTGCCGTCGGATTGATCGTCGCTACCAGGTATCAACAAGATCGTTCGATGCCGGCAGCTGACCTCGCTGGCATGTGCTCAACCGCCATCGCCACGGCGCTGGGGTTGTCGGCGCAGCCAAGCCCGGTGGCCGTCATGTCAGCGGAGAATCTGCCGACTGCGCTGGCGGTCGCGACGAGTTGGCCGGGCGTTGAGCGGATTGTGATCGCAGGCTCGTTATTTCTAGTCGGCGAAGCGCGCACCACGTTGTGTAGCGCGCCAAGCGATCCAATGTTGGTCACCGATCCCATGGGGCAGGTGGTCAAAGCGTGACCACGTCGAGAATCGCGACATAACATTTGCGCTTCGTTGCGGACCTTCGTACGATCTCACGATGCGAATTCGTTCGATGCTCGGTCTTCTGGTTTGCTCGGTTGCATTGCTAGCGCCCCGGGCCGCTGCATTTGCGGATGACGTGAAAGGTAGCGCC
>JAYWHS010000581.1:0-11738 GCA_043777635.1 Kofleriaceae bacterium
GCGATTGGTATGTTTGCCAGCTCGTTGACGCGGCAACAACTTGTCGCTGCGGTCCTCGGGGCCGCGATGCTTACGCTCATGGTGATGCTATTTCCGCTCGCGAAACGCGTTGATTCGCCGTTGCGCGAAGTGCTCGCCGAGCTCGACCTGTGGTGGGTGCATTTCCAAAACGGCTTCATGCGCGGCATCCTCAATCTCAAAGACGTCGTTTATTACGTTGCGGTGACCTATTTCTTTTTGTTGCTGACGGTCAAAACGCTGGAGGCAAAACGATGGCAATAACTATTCCTAGCGCTGCAATTCATCAGCGCGCGCGTACAACCTCACCGTGGTGGGTTTCCCTCGTCTTGGCCTTAGCCATGCTGCTGATGCTGTTAGCAGCGACTGCAATGCATAGCTGGAGTCAGGCCGCCATCGTCAAGTATGCAGGTGCAATACTGCTCGTGGTCGCATTAACGTTACGCGGGTGGGCAACGTTGGTTTCGCGTGGTGAACGTCGCCGCGTCGAACGCACCTTGTTGTTGACCACGCTGAGTATTGTCATCGGGTTTGGCCTCTACTGGTTGGCGATTAAGTATGGCAGCAAAAGTATCAGTCGGGTCGAAGCGCGCACGCTCCGCGCGCCGTTAACCGTGCTCGCCTTGGTCTTTGTGACCGCCGGCGCGGTGCCGCACTTGATGATCGAACTGGTGCTTGGGGTTGCACGCCGCGGCACGTTTGATCTGGTTGGCAATCACCACCCCGCCGAAGGCGTCGAATATTTGCGCGTCCGCGACATCGGCTGGTCAGGGCTATCGATTGGCCTCGCCGCTGCATTTTTGATGGTGACGTGCAATGTTGCCAATCAAAAAAATATTCGCCGCGATGTTTCCTATTTCAAAACCTCGTCGCCAGGTGATTCGACGCGAGCCATCGCGGCCAGCACGACCGAACCGATCAAGATCTTGTTGTTCTTTCCCGCTGTAAATGAAGTCAAAGCCGAAGTGCGCAATTACTTTGACGCGCTGGCACGTGCGACCGGCAAAGTTATCATTGAAGAACTCGACCACATGGTCGCGGCCGAGCTCGCTGCAAAATACAAAGTCAGCAAAGATGGCGTTGCGGTTGTGGTGCGCGGCGATAAAAGCGAGCTCATCGAAATTGGCACCGACATGGAGCGCGAACGGCGCGCCACCGGCAAACTGCGCAATCTCGACCGGGCCGTGAACGGTGCCTTACTCAAGGTCATGCGGGAAAAGCGCAAAGCGTATCTCACAGTGGGCCATGGCGAACTCAACGATCGCGGCTCGCTAGCCCCGATGCTCAAAGACAAAATCCCCGAGCGGCAAGCCACCGTGATGCGGCAAACGTTGACATTTTTAGGCTACGACACGGTCGATCTCAACCCAAGTGACCTCGCCGTTGATGTACCCAAAGACGCCACCGTGGTGTTGCTGTTAGGTCCAGCACAAGCGCTCGAAGACGCTGAACTCGCGGCGCTGGATCGTTATCTGGAACGCGGCGGCCGGCTGCTCGCAGCGCTCAACCCGCTCGGTGACGGGCAACTTGGCCCGCTGAGCGCCCGGCTCGGGCTGGCGTTCGATCGCACATTGCTCACCGACGACAAGTCGTTTTTTCCAGAGCGCAACTCCAACGCTGATTTCCGCAATGTTGTAACGACACAAGTCTCGGCCCATGCCTCCACGACAGCGCTGTCGCGGGCCAGTCGAGCACGGCTACTCGTTGTTGCGTCGGGCTCGCTGCGCGATGCCGATTTTGCTGGTGGTTCAGCGACCGCAGAAAAACCGCGCCGCACCTACATCATCAAAACCAATGACACCACCTGGGCCGATACTACCAATAACCTAGCGTTCGATAGCACCACCGAAAAACGTGATCGTTACAATGTGGGCGCCGCGATCGAAGGCCCACGCATCAACTTGTCAGCGGCCGAACAAGCCGCCGCCGCGAGCGCAGGCTCCGCTGCGAAACCTGATGCAGCTGGCGACGCGCACGCCCATGACTCCGCAGCCACCGCGACCAACGTCGCCAAAGACAAAGATGGCTTTCGCGCCCTGGTCTACGGCAACGCCAATTTTTTTGCCGACGCCGCGATGATTGATCTGTCGGGGCGAGCCCGCAAAACCATGATTGGCGGCGATTTTTTTGTGTTCGATGCGGTGCGCTGGCTTGGCGGTGAAGAACTCTTTGCCGGCGAAGTTGTGAGTGAAGACGACAAACCAATTAAACATACGAAAAGTGAAGACGGCGCGTGGTTCATGCTGACTATCCTGGGTGCACCAATGGTTGTATTGGGCCTTGGTTTAGTGGGCACGTGGTGGCGCAAAAAACGTCGTCGCAAATCAGCCACGCGCATCATCACGCCTGTTACTTCGGAGAGTCGCCCATGAAGAGCGCAATTATTCACGGTGCCTTGTTGGTGCTCATGCTTGGTTATGGTTATCGCATGTGGACTGCCGACAAAGCCGTTACGGCAACCTCCGGCAATGTCGTGCTTTGGAACAAAGCGGTGACCGAGTTTACAGCAATCGAATTTACATCCGAATCACCTAACTCGAGTCGTGTCACCAAACTTGAACGTCGCAGCGATGCCGGCGGCAGTTATGTATGGGGCACTGAAATCACCACTACCAAACGGCCTAAACCAGTAGCTCCGGTAGCGCCGGTGGTCGCAGCGGGCTCAGGCTCGGGCGCCGCAGTTGGCTCAGGTGCTGCGACGGTACCACCACCACCTGCCCCCGAATTGGAAACCGTTGTCACCACCCAACAATTTCCAGTTGGCGAAGCCGGTGACAAACTGGTCGCAGCGGTTACCAAAGCTCGCGCCTTACGTGATTTGGGCGCGCTGACCGATTCCAACAAAAAAGACTACAAACTCGACGACAGCAAGACCACGTTCGCGATCCAATTCGCCGCCGAGCGACGAACCTTTGTGATCGGCGGCGCGGTGTTCGGTGGTGCCGACCGTTATGCAATGGAAGCAGGGTCGCAACGTGGTTATGTGTTGTCTAAAGACCTGCTGCAAGCTGTCGACAGCGGCAAAATCAGTCTGCAATTAGCTGACCCCCGCGGGTTCGACAACGCCAAATTGTACCGAGTCACGGTCACTGCAGCAGGCAAATTCGCGACACGGGCCAAAATCGTGGCCAAGCTAACAGCAAATGCAAAAGGGGCATCGGCAAGCTGGGGCGATCCAGCCACCAACAAAGTGGATGAAACCATGGCCAACTTCGTCGATAAAGCAGCAACCTTGCGGCCTAGCGAGTACCAACCGGAGCTCAAGATTTCGGACCTCACCGAGGTGGTTAACTTTAGCTATGCCGACCAAAAAGGCAGCCCGCTCGGTACCCTAACGCTGTACAAACGCGGCCGAGCGGCGGCGCCACCGGTGCAATCCGCCACCGTGGCCGGTGCTGCGCTAACGACCGCGGTGCCACCCGCTGCGCCGACCCCAACGATGATCACCGAATATTTTATTGTGACACCCAAAACTAGAGTGCCCGGGCTGGTAGCGACCGAAGCAGCCAAAACAACTGAAAACGATTTGGCCACCGTATTCGGCCAATAACTGGCATTGACGGACAGTTACCGCGGGTCTGGCGCAAGCCCCACGCGGTAGTGGCCAACCTTGGCGCATCCTTGTACGCTGAACGGGAATGGGGCAACGCTTACAACAGTTGCAAAGTCTATGATGCGACAGCCACCCTCAACTACGATCCGCGCCACGGTGATCAGGAGCATACCCATGACACGTACATTCACATTGAACACGGCGACCGGCGTAACTACCTTTGCGATGACGGCGCTTGCCACCCTGAGCGTTGCCTTGGCCGCGCCCAACGCTACGCTAGTCACGCCACCGTCGCCCAACGTAGCGCCAGCAAGTCAACCCTTGGCCGCGTCGCTGGCTGATGTCATCCCTGACATCGCTGAGCGCACGGTCAAAAGCGTGGTCAGCATTACGACGGCGCGTAATGTCCGCATGATCAATTTTGATCCCGACATGAGCGCGGATCCCTTTGATGGCATTAGCTCAACACCGCACGCCGAAGGCTCCGGCGTGATCTTAACCGCCAGCGGCCGCATCGTCACCAACGCCCATGTGCTGCAAAATGCCGACGACATTAAAGTTGCCTTGTCTGACGGCCGAGAATTTGACGCGACCTTGATCGGCATGGACGTCCGCACCGACCTCGCCGTGCTCCAGCTCAAAGGCAATTTACCCAAGCTCACGCCACTACCAGTCGGTGACTCGGCCACGCTGCGACTCGGCGAAGTGGTGCTTGCGATTGGCAATCCGTTCGGCGTTGGCCAATCGGTTTCGATGGGGATTATCTCGGCCAAAAATCGCCAAATCGGCATCGAGGGCATCGAAGATTTTTTGCAAACCGACGCCGCTATTAACCCCGGCAATTCCGGCGGCGCGCTGGTGAATTTGCGTGGCGAACTCATCGGCATCAATACCGCGATCGCATCCGGCACCAATGCCGGCGTTGGCTTTGCAATTCCCACGTCGTTGATGGTGCCGATTGTCGAGATGTTGATCAAAGATGGGAAAGTTACCCGTGCATATCTCGGGGTCGAACCGATGACGCTGTCGCCAGCGATGGCCAGCGCGAACCAACTCGATGTAAAAAAAGGCGTCATCTTACGCTCGGTTGTTGCCGGTGGCCCTGCCGCTCGTGCTGGGCTCGGGGCCAACGATGTGGTGGTGGCCATCAACAACACGCCGATCAGCACTGACCGCGAATTGCGCCGGGTCATCGGCACCGGGAAAATCGGCAGCAAAGTGCAACTTGAAGTCGTGCGCGCTGGCAAAGGCGTACCGCAAACCATCAACGCCACCTTGGAAGTATTTCCAGAGCCGACTGGCCAACCTGGGCAACCTGGCCAAGTGGCACCCAACAAACGTAGCCCAACCAAGCGTCTACCGATGCTGCCAAAACGCTTATTGCCAACACCATCGCCGTAGCAACGCACCGCTGGTGCCCTTGCCGGTTTTGCGCCACTGCAAACTGTGAACAGCACTGCCGTGACGCCCTGACCAGCCAGGGCCAATAGGCCCAAGCGTACGTACTACGCAAAAGCCGTAAAATACCCCACAGAGCGAACGGTTACGGCACCTTTGGAGCTGAGCCGACTTGCGGCCCAAGGCCTGGTGCTCGGCACAACTCTTGCGATAACGTAACGTCATGAGCCCGACCCATCGTTTCTTTGCGTTATGGCTAAGTGCGTTATGTGTTAGCGCATGCGCTGGAGCTGACGCTACGGAGTCGGTCAGCAACGTCGAAGATGATTTGCAACTCAGCTCTACGACGCAACAACTAACCGCAGCGCAACGCAAAGCGCACGTCACGGCGATTCGTGATGTCGCGGCGGGCGTTGGCCTCACCAACGGCGCGTTGTTAGGTGGGATTGCCGTAAGTGAAACCGGTTTGGTGCACTGCTGGAGCGATGCGACCTGGGCCTGCAAAGGTCCGGCATCGCCGTCTTGTAGCGGTGGCCCGGTGATCGCGGGCTCAGGTGATGGCGCTTGTTCGATCCAGCAGGGCGGCCTTGGCATGTTTCAATTCGATGCTGGCACCTACAGCCAAACCCTGGCGTTGTACGGCTCGGACGTATTGACCCTTGAAGGCAACATTGCGCAAGCAGTGGAGTTTGTAGCTGAAAAAGTGAACCAAGACGTTGCCGGGATTAACACGCGAGCCGAAGCGTTGGCATGGATCAATGCAATTCCAATGGTCAAAGGCGACCCGGTCACTGAAAAATGGGCGTCGATTTTAGCATGTCGCTACAACGGTTGTTGCAGCACGTCGACCACCTGCACCACTCGGCGGGCCAAGTACCGCGACAATGCGATCGATATCTACAATGAATTTGGTGCAGCATTTTGGGGCGTGGCACCGAACCCTGGCACCACGTGTCAACCGGTGCCAGCCGAAGGCCGCATCATTGACCAAGGTGAACCCTGTTACATCGCCAATGGCAACGCTCAGTTTTGGCGACCAGAGCAAACCACCGGTGGCTTCGGCGGCAATCTCGATTGGACCATGGCCACCGACAAAGCGACCGCAGCGAATTCAGCGACTTGGCAAATCGTCGTCGCTGAACCAGGTACGTATGCGGTATCGGTACATCTCGACGGTGGCACGTTTGGCCAAAGCAAAAAAGCCGCCTACCAAATCACCCACCAAAGCAGCGCTGGCCAAGTCACCGAGACCGTGGTTATTGACCAATCGAGCCAAACAGGCTTTGTGATGCTGGGTGAATTTGAGTTTGCTGGCGTTGCAGGCGAACAGGTCATGCTAGGCGACAACACCGGCGAAGCTGGGACGACGATGACTAAGTTATTATTTGATGCTGTGCAAGTTGCACCGGTGGACGACACCGGCGGCGGCACCGACCCCGACATAGAGCCCAACGGTAATGGCCAAGGCCAAGGCGGCTGCGCTGCGGCGCCTCAGCATCGCAGTGCTTTAGCCACCCTGCCGCTGGTACTTGCACTCGGCTGGGCCGGCCGCCGCTGCAGGCGTCGTAGCTAACGATACCGGCTCATGGGGGTCGGCACCAGTGTCCGCCACGCGGTCACCCCGCCACGCGGTCACCTGATACCTGCTCCCTGGATACCGGCTCCCTGCTCCTTGGCCTATATCCGCGTCAGTTTTGAAGACCTCGCGAAGGGAACTGTCCGCCACGCGGTCACCCGCCACGCGGTCACCTGATACCTGCTCCCTGGATACCTGCTCCCTGCTCCTCGGCTGATATCCGCGTCGGTTTTGAAGACCTCCGCGAAGGGAACTGTCCGCCACGCGGTCACCTGATACCTGCTCTGCGGATACCTGCTCTGCGGCCACCTGCTCCGCGTTCCGCCACGCGGTCGGCTGATACCCGCCGCAGCTATACCCACTGCAGCTGTCCGCCACGCGGTCGGCTGATACCCGCCGCAGGCAAGAATGTCATACCGCCCTGGAATCATTTTTTTATGAACTACCAGGTTGCCATCCTACTGTTTGCCGCAGGTCTCTTCACCGCAACGTTGATCGCCATCGCATTTGCTCACTTCGCCCGACGCCGAGCAAGGAGCGCCGCATCCCAACACGCAGTCAACCGCGCGGCCCGTGCCCAAGCCGGTGAAAGCCGGAGCGAGGACCAACTCACCAATGCTGGCTTTGTGATTCTCCAACGCCAGGCCCACGCGATATGGGCGCCCCGCATCAACGGCGTTGCCGAACCGTTCGAATTGCGCGCGGACTTTTTAGTGCAGGACATCGAAAGCCAAGAAATCTTAGTCGCCGAAGTGAAAACCGGCGATCTGGCACCCGAGCTAAGCACAGCTGCCACCCGTCGGCAATTACTGGAATATCAACTCGCGTTTGGCGTTGCAGCCGTGTTGTTGGTATGGCCCGAGCGACAACAGCTGTTCCGTGTTGAGTTTCCGATGCCGATCGCAGCGCTCGCGGTACCGCAACAAACAGCCTCAGCATCCAACGTCGCTGATGAATACGCCACGCGGCAACCCAGAACCCACGCATGGCGACTCCTTGCTTGCTCGGCGCTAAGCTTGGCGTTGGCCGCACTCCTGCTTCAGCTTTGACAACCGCCGATCGTAAAAACTTGCCCATCGGATCAGCTAGTCGCAGTGTGAAGGAGATGAGTTACGTCCATTGTGATCAGTGTCGGCGCGCATTTAATTACGTTGGTGGTGTGAACAGCCAAGGCTGCCCGGGTTGTGCCAGCGCAACCACCGTGGTGGTGAACATGGTCATGGCCCCACCGCCACGGAGTTCAACGCTAGCCGAACTCGCAGTAGCCATGGCCCAGGCAATCAACACGGCCAGCGTCGAAGAACTGGCAGATGCGCAACTGCGACTGCGCAGCTTAGCGCCAATCCTGCACAACGCACCTAGCCTCGGCAACCGCGCGATGTGTGAAGCTCTCGCGCACGCCCGCCGTAGCCAAAACCAGCGCGCCGCGGCCGCGCCTGCTGCGTCACTTGCCAGTTGGACTCGCGCCCTTGTCATCGCCACCATCGAAGCCGCAACCTTGCGCTTGGTGGCGCAAGTTGAACACGCCCGCAACGCTCGCCCAGGCAACCGATTTGCAAACGTCGTTGATTTGCTCCCAGCACCGGCCCGGCTCGACGCAGCGAAGCGTTGGGTCGCGAAGCTCGCCGCATAGGTTACGAGCGCAACCTAACGCTCGCGTAACACACGGTCGGTTGAACGCTGGCAATCGCAATCAATAGGTCGGCGGTACTTGGTCAACCGCAAAAACGCCCGCCCGACGACGCACCAAAGCGCTGGGGCGCGGGGCAACCCGTTGCGCAGGTTTCGAGCGCGGAGGTCCGAGATTCGTGGTCAGCGACGAGCACGGGTTAGGCGATTGCGGGAAGCGCAAACGTTACACTCGCCGACGCTCTCTGTGATCGGATTACAAACGATTCTTGGTTGATCGAGGCTAACCAGCATCGCGTTTATATTTTCTCCAAAGCGATCCAGCGTAGAGCTTGTACATGAAGTACGGATCCAATCTTTCGGTCGAGCCGCGTGAATGGCTAGTTAGCGTAGCGCCGACGGCGCGCCACCAGCATCGCCAACATCGCTGCCAACACCGGCGCTAGGGTTGTAGGCGCAGCGCCAGCGGAACATGCGTTGTTGGACTGAACACTTTCGCCATACTCGTCACCGTAATCCGGTGCATCAACTATCGTGGAAGCACAGCTACTCGCATCACAATCACATTCGTCGTCGACGCAGGTTGTTTGATAACACGATGCGGCACCTTCATTCGGCAGCTCACGCGCCACTGCGCCGCGCGCTTTTAACACCGCGATAAATTTATCAACCAACGCGAGGTCGGCAGTCAGGTCGAAGTCGGGATGTTCGGTCACAAATGCTTGGGCTTGTTCACGCAACGTCAGCAACGTCGTCAACGCACAGTGAATGTCAGATGAGGCGACGTTGGTGGCCAAGCGAAGGCCTCGAAACACATGGTACATCGGCGCAGCTTGTTTCATCGCATCATGGGAGGCAAAGAACCCCAGCGACGGCGCATCCACTGGAACCGGCGGTGCAATCGCCACCGTCTGGGTCACCACCTGGCTGCCATTCGGCAAACGATACGACAACGTAACCGTCGCGGCGGCCTCGTCGACCGCGTTTGCGGTCCGACTGTCGATCAAATGGATAAACACTGCGCCACCACCACCGCGCCGGCCCTGCCCTGGCGCTTCGCTACTGCGACTTGCCAAAAACACTGCTGGGATTTTCACTCGACCAACTTGACCCGCGCCGTCGTGTTGCCAGTAGTTCACGCCAACCGCTTCGCCCAACGCAAATCCTTGGTTGGCCGCAACACCTAGTTCTACATCCAATGCCAGCGGCTCAATAAAGTAGTCGAGTTCTTGCGTGAATATTTCACTCACCGCCGTCGCATTTTCAGCAAAGTAAAAATTGCCAGCGCCGCGCTCCGCTAACCCACGCATCAAGGCAGCATCGAATGAATTGCCAACCCCAACCGTCGACAAGCCAATCCCGGTGGCAACTTTTGATTCGGCCATCCCAATAATGGCGGGTGTCGATGTAATGCCTGACGTCGCTTGGCCGTCGGACAGCAAGATCACCCGATTTTGCCGCTCATTAAATGAGCCCTTGCCAAACTGCGCAAAGCCAACTGCCAAGCCATCATAGATATTGGTGGACCCACCCGGCTGCAAACGATCAACGGCTGCAATCAACCGCTGCCGATCTTCACTGTCGGTGAAGCTCACATCAACGCGGGCGTAATCATCAAACGAAACCAACGCAACACGGTCGACTGGCTGCAGCTTTTGGATCAACAGCCGCAGCCCGGTTTTCACTTTCTCCATGCGATTGTCAGCCTGCATCGAGCCTGAGCGATCCACCACCACCACCAAATTCAGCGGCTTGCGTTTGTACATTGCTGGGTCGACCACCGTGGATAACGCCACACGGACGATGCTGTGCCGTTGGTTTTCAAACCAATCCGGCTGGCTGCTGGTTTGCGCGGTAGCGCAAATCACATTGCCGCACGCCGCGGTTTCCGGTGCGATGTAATGCTCACTAAAAAATCCGTTCGCATCTAAGCTGGCCGCAGTTGGGATCTCATTGCGATCGAGATAGCCACGAAATTGACCGATGTCCTGGGCGCCGCCAAGCCCAACATTGCCATCGCCGCCAGGACTGGCACCCGAGCCCGACGCGCTCTCGGCACCGCATCCGGCGAATACCGCAGCAACAACTGCGGCTCCGACTGTTACACCCAACGTCAACAATTGTGGTTTTCGCATGGTGCATACAAGAGCAACCACAGTGCCAACCTGGCCAAACTCAATCATGAGGCCAAACCAACACTTATCGATGACGAAGGGACGACCACTTGCCCTACCAAAAGAAAAACCGCGACAACCATGTCGCGGCATTTTCAACAATCCGTGAGCGGATCAAGTAAGCAGCGACTACGCCAGATTCTTGTTGGCGAAGTCCCAGTTGACCAGCTTCCAAAATTCTTCGATGTATTTTGGCCGCGCGTTTCGGTAATCGACGTAGTACGCGTGTTCCCACACATCAATCGTAAGCACACAGGTCTTGCCCGCAGCAAACGGGGTGTCCGCGTTTGAAGTGGCTTCAATCGCCAACGAACCATCGGCGTTTTTCACCAACCATGCCCAACCCGAACCAAACTGGCCGGTGGCTGCTTTGCTGAATTTCTCTTTGAAATCGGCGAAACTACCAAATGACTTGTCGATCGCTACAGCGATGGCGCCATGCGGTGCGCCGCCAGCGTTTGGCGCAAGCGAGTGCCAGTAGAACGTGTGATTCCACACTTGCGCCGAGTTGTTGAAAATCGGTTTTTCGGTGGCTTGGCCGTACGAAGCTTTGATCACTTCTTCAAGTGACATGTTTTCGTATTTGGTGCCTGGCACAAGGTTGTTGAGATTGTTGACGTACGCTTGGTGATGTTTGCCGTAGTGGTAGTCGATGGTTTCCACCGACACTGTAGGGGCGAGAGCATCTTTTGCATACGGAAGTTCTGGGAGGGTAAACGCCATAACCGGGCTCCTTGTCGATGCGCGTTGCGCATGAAAACTGATTGAGGCCTGTTTGTAGCGCGAGGCTGCGTCGGTGCGAGCGTCGGCATCCAAAAAAGTGGGCGATCGCCGCGTATTTCCGCTGGCCTCACGCATAATCCGGCCATGCTGTTGGGTCCAGTCGGCCATGTTGGTTCATTTTTAACCTATGCCGCCACCCGTGGTGCACGACATCGCCACGACCAGCAAGCACAGCAGCATTTCGCGGCAACCGCCGAGGCCTTAGCCCTGCCGCCTGGCCTGACGCTAACCTGGCTTGGTGCCGCTGGTTTTGCCTTGAACTACCAAGGCACCACGCTGCTCATTGACCCATACGTCACGCGCATGTCGTTACGCAGCATGATTGGCCGCACGCCGATTGTCAGCGATGCCGCACAAGTAGCTGCATGGATCCCCAGCGCTGATGCGATTTTGGTTGGCCACACCCACTTTGATCACGCGCTCGATGTACCTGCCATTGCGAAACGATTCGCTTGCCCCGCGTATGGTTCAGCCTCGCTGCGCCATCTCATGCAACTGCATGACGTTGCCCAACATGCAGTCCAAGTCACCGCTCACCAAGTTTATGAAGTTGGGCCATTCCGATTTTCGTTCGTACCATCCACGCACAGCAAACTCTACGTTGGCC
>JAYWHS010000582.1:0-11704 GCA_043777635.1 Kofleriaceae bacterium
GGCTTCAAACTTCATGAATGGAAAGACAACTTCTTTGACTGAGGTGTGGCGCGGTTCAACTTCGCGGATGCCAAGCTCGGCCAAGGTTTTGCCAGTCATGACTTTGACCGCTACTTTGGCTAACGGCACACCGATGGCCTTCGACACAAACGGAATGGTCCGCGACGCTCTTGGATTTACTTCGAGAATATAGATTTCACCGTCGAGCACGGCGAATTGTACGTTCATCAAGCCGATGACATTGAGTTCAACCGCGAGCTTGCGCGCCTGCTCTTTGACATTGTCGATGATGTCGGCGGGCAGCGAATACGGCGGCAACGAGCAAGCTGAATCGCCCGAGTGAATGCCGGCTTCTTCGATGTGCTCCATCACACCACCAACCACGACGGCGCCGGTGCGATCGGCTACCACATCAACATCGAGTTCCACTGCATCGGCGAGAAATTGATCAACCAGCAGTGGAAAGCCCACGTCTGACGATTCATCATTGCCGCTGCCAGTGCCGGCAGCGCCACTGCCGCCGAGGCCGAGCACTCGCTGGAAATAATCTTCTAAACCATGCGCATCATAAATGCGCTCCATGGCGCGGCCGCCCAGTACATAACTTGGGCGCACCATCACGGGAAAGCCAATGCGCACGGTGGCGGCGCGGGCTTCGTCGAGGTTGCGTGCAATGCCCCACGTGGGCGCTTTGAGGCCGAGCTTGTTCATCACTTCGCCAAAGCGTTCGCGGTCTTCGGCTCGGTCGATTGCATCGGCGCTGGTGCCTAAAATCGGCACGCCGGCGCGGGCTAGTGGCACTGCAAGTTTGAGCGGGGTTTGGCCGCCAAACTGCACGATGACGCCGAAAGGTTTTTCAACGTCGCAAATTGCCAACACATCTTCGAGCGTAACGGGTTCAAAGTACAACCGGTCGGACGTGTCGTAATCGGTCGACACCGTCTCAGGGTTGCAGTTGACCATGATCGATTCGATGCCTTCTTCTGCGAGTGCCATCGCGGCATGCACACAGCAATAGTCGAACTCGATACCTTGGCCAATGCGGTTTGGGCCACCACCGAGGATGATAACTTTTTTGCGATCGGTCGGCTCGCTTTCGCACTCTTGTTCGTACGTCGAGTACATGTACGGCGTATTGGAGTCGAACTCAGCGCCGCAGGTGTCAACGCGTTTGTACACTGGGCGAACACCAGCGCTGTGGCGTGCTTGCCGCACTTCTTCTTCGGTGCCGCCGCACAGTGCCGCAATGCGGCGATCCGAAATGCCAATTCGTTTGACCCGACGCAACAGGTCGGCGTCGTGGGGAATGTCGCGATGTTCTGAAAGTTCTACCTCGACCAACGCAATGTCGCGAATGTGATGCAGAAACCACGGATCGATGCGGGTCAACTCATGCGCGCGTTCCAGGCTCAGGCCCAATTGAAATGCCCGGCCCAGTTGAAACACCCGGTCAGGCGTGGCCATGGATAACTTACGTTCCAATGCTGGCAGGTCATCGCCGATGCCTTGCATTGGCAAATCAAAACCGGCGCGACCGGTTTCTAAACTGCGGATGGCTTTGCCGAACGCTTCGCGGAAGGTGCGTCCGATCGACATAACTTCGCCGACCGACTTCATTTGCGGCCCCAAAATCGGCTTGGCCGATGGGAATTTTTCAAATGCAAAGCGTGGCCATTTGACCACTACGTAGTCAATCGTTGGCTCGAACGACGCCGGCGTAACTTCGGTGATGTCGTTGTTGAGTTCGTCGAGCGTGTAGCCGATGGCCAGCTTGGCGGCGATTTTAGCGATTGGAAAGCCGGTGGCTTTGGATGCCAGCGCCGACGATCGCGACACGCGCGGATTCATTTCGATGACCAACATTCGCCCCGTGGCCGGATCAACCGCCCATTGCACGTTGGAGCCGCCGGTGGTGACTCCGATTTCGCGCATCACCGCGATCGAGGCATCGCGCATGCGTTGATATTCTTTATCGGTCAACGTCATCGCGGGCGCCACCGTGATCGAGTCACCGGTGTGCACACCCATCGGGTCGAGATTTTCAATCGAGCACACGACGATTGTGTTGTCTTTGCTGTCGCGGACGACTTCGAGTTCGTACTCTTTCCAGCCGAGCACCGATTCTTCAACCAGAATCTGATGCACTGGGCTTTGGTCGAGACCAAATTGCACCATGCGATCGAACTCGCCACGGTTGTAGGCGATGCCGCCGCCCGAGCCACCGAGGGTGAAGGACGGCCGCAAGATCGCTGGAAAGCCAATATCGTCGATGCAGGCGCGTGCTTCAGCCACCGACGTGACCAACACAGAGCGTGGGCACGCCAGGCCAATGCGGGCCATGGCTTGCTTAAACAGCTCGCGGTCTTCGGCCATTTCGATCGAGTGCACATTGGCGCCAAGCAACTCGGTGCCATGTTTGGCTAAAATACCGGCTTTGTGCGCGGCCATCGCTAGGTTCAACCCGGTTTGCCCACCCAAGGTTGGCAGCAATGCATCGGGTTTTTCTTTTTCGAGGATCTTGTCGAGGACTTCCACCGTCAACGGCTCGACGTAGGTGGCATCGGCCAACTCCGGGTCGGTCATGATGGTGGCAGGATTGGAGTTGACCAGGATAACTCGCAGGCCTTCGGCCCGAAGTGCTTTGCAGGCTTGTGTGCCTGAGTAGTCAAACTCGCAGGCTTGGCCGATCACGATCGGACCCGAGCCAATAATTAGTACCGACGACAAATCCTTACGACGCGGCATAACCTCGTTTACCGCACGGCTCGCACGAAAGGGGTTTTACGCTTGGCTTTTTTTGTAGTCGGCCATGCGGCGTGGCGCGGTGGCGGCGGAGTTAGCGGAGATCGCGCAGGCGCTGGCTATTTTGATACCGCATACACGAAATTGGCCTTTGGAAAGCGCAAAAATCGCTCGGTAATCAAGCGATGCGGCACCACGTTTCCGTCGACATATTTGGCTGCCAATGCGGTCGCCGCTTTGCCATCACCACGCGCTTTGATGCCGCCGACCAATGTCATCATGTCATTGGTGGCTGCCACCAGTTTGTCGTGATGAATGGTAAACGCCCCGACATCGGTGCCGTTTTGCGCCTTGCTGGTTTTGCCAAATGTCAGTGCGCCTTTGTCGATTAAAAAGCCAATTTGGATCGCGGCAAGGTTGCTATAGGCTTTGCGGGTTTTAGCTTTGCCGGTGCCAGCGTACATGCCTTGCGAAATATGGCCAAAGGCCCACACGATGCTGTCAGTGTAGGTTTGTTTCGCTTGCACGTCGGTAATCAGGCCTTTGCTGCGCAAAAATTCGATCAGGAACAATGCGCCGGTCTGGGCTTTGAGTTCTTCGAACACCGCAGCGAGTGGACCACCAAATGCTACATCGTCGGTTTTGCCAAAGGCTTTGTATTCGTGGGCCGGTCCCAAGTTGTGGGTGGCTTCATGCAGAATCGTTGAGAGTAAACCGGGCTCGGGGCTCACAGCATAGTTGCTTGCGCTTGCTGCGTCGAGCAAGCTTTCGGCTTGGGCTTTGCGCGCCGCTTGGCTATCAGGATCTTGGTACAAGTTCGACATGGCGACGGTGCGGCCGCGGCCTTCGTTGGCGACCGGGCCCCAGTTCGGTAAGCTTTGGCCGATGGTTGCGCCCAGTGGATTGCGATCGTCGCCAGCGTTGACGATGATATCGATGAAGTCGGGCAGGTGGAACGTGACTGTGCGCGCAGCGTAGGGTTTACCAGCGCGTGCGGCGATCGAGTTTTCCATCTCTTGTTGCACTGGCGTAAGTTTTTTCTGCCACGCGATGGAGCCTTGGTTGATGCGAGCAAACGTGACGTGAAAGCCGGCTTTGTGCGCGCATGGTTCCCAGTAGGTTTCATCGGGCGCGACTCGGACGTACCACTTGGAGTTGTCGACACTCATTTTCGACCACGCTTCGTCGGCGGGCTGCCAATTATTGTCGGTGAAACTTTGGGCCGCGGCGCGCAAGTAGGCCACCAGTGCGGCTTCGTCCGCAGCTTTCACTGCATCGGCGGCAGCGCGCAGTTCGGCGGCAATGGCCGCCATCGGTGCTTGGTACGCGCCAACATCGGTGTAAGGCAAGGCTTTGAATTCTTTGCCATCGCTGCGGACCACGGTAAACGGTCCCAATAGTGCTTCGGCGTCTTTGCGTTTTTCGAGGGTTTGGCAAAAATCGTCGGCTTTTTGGATGTCGGCTGGGTAGACATCAAATGCGACTTTGTTCAGGCCCGCGATGGCCGTGCAGGCGGGATTATTGTCGGTGCCAGGCGCTGCGCATTTGGGGCCGCCATTGCGGCGGAACAAGCTTTGGCTGATCGTGTCTTTGACCATGCCTGCGAGGCTGGCGGTACCAGCTTGCAACGCGTGCAAATCGTCGACTAACGCAGCGACTTTCAACATGTGGGTCACGAAGATTTTGTCTTGACCCGACGCGGTGGAAAAATCACTGTGCACTAAGGTGGCACGGCCGCCGTCGAGGTCCGCGCCAACCAGTTTGATGCGCGCTAGGTCGGCTGGTGCGACGTCGGCTTCAGGTGCCGCAGCGAGTTTGACGATCGTGTCGTACGCCGCATCAAACGCTGGTGTGTACGCGCGGTTCTTGATCCATTCAACGGTGGTTGGATAGAACAACAAGCTGGCGACTTCGTCGGTATCGAGATTTTTGTCGTTGTCGGTATCGGCCATCCAGTAGATTGGCAGATTGGCGCGAACCGCAACTCGATTAAATTCCGAGCGGGCGATGGCGTTGTAGTTGCGCGGCGGCATCGTCGGAACAGGTGCCGCGTTGCCACTGCCCGTGGCCGTTGCGATCGGTTTTGGACTGGCAACTGGGCTGGCAGTTTTGCTGCCACAACCAAGGTTCGCCGCGCTGCTCACGCTTAGTAGGGTTGCAAAAATCGCAGGTGCTTTCATGATCGGCAACCTAGCGATCTCGTCGCATCGACGCAAGCTGCTAGCGTTACTTCGCAGCCGGCCGCCGCCGGCGCAACGTGCGCATGCCTATAAGCACCAGGCCCAGCAGCCCGCTAGCAAGACACAGCTGTTGCAGCTCCAGCAGGGACAATGCGTCGAGCAAGGGATTGGCATTCGACCACGGTGCGAGTGGCCGCACGTCATCGTGCATGACCGCATCCAAGGCTACATGCGTCCACGCGCCGAGTGCAGCGCCGGCCAAGCAAGCTGCAAACGTGGCTCGGGGCAGCGTTGCAACCCAACGCGCCAACACTGCAAAGGTCAGCCAGGTGACTGCGGCTGCCGGCGCAATAAGCAAGGTTGCGCCCAACGCTGTGTGGCAAAACCTGTGCACAGGGTAGTGATGATGCAGCAAATGCCAGCCTGATTCGACGTCGATCATGACGTTGGCAGCCATAAAGGCCCACATGGACAAAGCCAGACCAGTACTTTTGAGCAGCAAGCCAGGACCAAAATGAAATGGGGTAACTGGCACCCACCAACTGTACTTGCACTATGAATAGCCGGGAACTGTCGATCCGACGCAATCGACCCTTTACGTCGGACTGCAAATTGGGTAAATAGTCGGCCTACGGCGGATGTAGCTCAATTGGTAGAGCACCAGGTTGTGGTCCTGGGTGTCGCGGGTTCGATCCCCGTCATTCGCCCCGAACGTAGATAAGATTGAAGGCTGAGCTGCCAGGGCAGACAGGCAGGCAGGTAACTCTGCCTAATTCGCCGCCGCCGAGCTGGGCGTGCTGCTCGGCGTCCTCCCGGTTAGCTAGCGAGATACGCTTGCAACTGCGGCGCAATCGCGCGCATGGCGCGGGCTCGGTGCGAAAATTCACTTTTGCGTACCACGTCAAGTTCAGCAAACGTCTGGCCCAAGGCGGTGACTAAAAACAGCGGGTCATAACCGAAGCCCGCGGTGCCGCGTGCCGCGCTAAGGATTTCACCGGAGCATGTGCCATCGGCGCTGAACACGGTGTCACCGAGTGGACCACGCACGTCGGCAAGCACCAGGGCGCAAACAAAGTGGGCCGTGCGTCGCCCGGCGGGCACATCAGCGAGGGCGGTGAGCAACCTGGCATTATTGGCGTCGTCGCTAGCAGCGATACCGGCAAACCGCGCGCTGTACACGCCGGGTGCACCAGCCAACGCATCGACGCACAAGCCGCTGTCGTCGGCCAATGCCGGCAGCCCGGTCGCAGCCGAAACCTCGCGGGCTTTTTTGGCGGCGTTGCCAACAAACGTGTCGGCATCTTCGTCGACTTCAGGGATCACGACGCCGAGTTGTTGTTGCGCTTCGTCGATCGACAACACCACATTGTTGGGCAGCAAATGCCGCAGCTCAACCAGTTTGCCTCGGTTGCGAGTGGCAAACACCAACGTTCGGCCAGCTTGCTCGATGGTCATGCGATGATCTTGCGTTGTGCTGCAACCAATTGGGTAATGCCAATCGCAGCGACATTGAGCATGGCGTCGAGTTGGCTGCGATCAAACGTGCCATGTTCGCCAGTGCCTTGCACTTCGATCAGGCCACCGTCGGCATTCATCACGACGTTCATGTCGACCTCGGCGATCGAGTCTTCTTCGTACGGCAGATCGAGCACAACTTCCCCGTTGACCACACCGACCGAGACCGCTGCAACCGGTGGCAACAACGCGCTGGCATCGGCCAGCTTGCCATCTTTGACCAATTTTTGAATCGCAAAGGCGATGGCGATCCATGCACCGGTGATCGACGCAACGCGAGTGCCACCGTCGGCGCACAGCACGTCGCAATCGACGTTGATGGTGCGTTCGCCGAGTTTTTTTAAGTCGACCGCCGCCCGCAAGGCCCGGCCGATCAGCCGTTGGATTTCTTTGCCGCGACCGCCGGGGTCGCGCTTCGAGCGGGTATGCGTTGAACGCGGCAGCATGGCGTATTCGGCGGTGAGCCAGCCGCTGCCTTTGCCGCGCATCCATGGTGGTACCGATTCTTCGACCGAGGCTGCGCACAACACCCACGTGCTGCCGAGCTTGATCAACGCCGAGCCTTCGGCATGTTTTTGAAAGTGGGGAACAATTTCTAAGGTGCGAAGTTCATCAAAACGGCGGCCATCAAATCTCATGGCGCGCACGCTACCGCAGGCGGTTGCCAAGTTGCGCGATCGGCTAGCCGAAAAGTTCAACCGCAACTTGATAGGTGCCGACATGGGCCTGCACGCTGTGTTCGATTGGATCGGCGTAGCCACCGCCTAGGGTCATGATGGTCGGTACGCCAAGCGCTTTGGCCTGTCCGAGCACGAACCGATCACGGGCCAGCATCCCGGCGTGGCTGACGTGGAGGCGCCCGAGTTTGTCGGATGCCAAGGCATCGACGCCAGCTTGGTACAACACCACGGTGGGCACACACGCGGCCACGGCTTGGTGCCAGGCTTGGGCGATCGCTGCGACAAAAACTTCGTCGTTGCAGCCATCGTCGAGTTCAACATCGAGGCTGCTTTGCGCCTTACGAAACGGGAAGTTGCGGGCGCCGTGGATCGAACAGGTAAACGCCCGCGGCTCATCGGCCAACATAGTCGCGGTGCCATCACCTTGATGCACATCAGCGTCGAAAATCAACACCCGCGCGACTGGGTCGGTTTGTAAGACATAGCGCGTCGCGATGGCCAAATCATTGAAGACACAGTAGCCACTGCCGCGATCGTAGGCCGCATGGTGGGTGCCGCCGGCCAGATTGGCGGCAAAGCCGTTGCGCAGCGCATACCGTGTCGCGGCCAGGGTGCCACCGGCGGAGGCGCGAGTCCGAGCCAACAGCGCCGGGGACCACGGTAAGCCGATCGCGCGCATCGCTGCGGCATCCAGCGCACCGTCGAAAAACGCTTGAATATAGCCAGGCGCGTGAGCCAACGCCAACTCGGCAAAAGACGCCAGCGGGGCTTCATGAAAACTCGCAGCCGGCACTACGCGGTTGGTGAGTTGTGTGCGCAGCGCAGCATATTTACCCATGGGAAAGCGGTGCCCCGGAGGCAACGGCACTTCATAATGATCGCTGTAGTAAATCTGCACTGCAGGTGCACCTTAGCAGGCCGCCCGCGTAAGATGCCGCCATGCCTTCAACTTCTGGGAAACCGATCGCGCTCGTTACCGGTGGCGCCGGCTTTATTGGCTCGCACACGGTTGATGCCTTGATTGGGCTGGGCTTTCGCGTCATCGTCGCTGACAATTTTTCGACTGGCAAACGCGAAAATCTAGCGCAATGGAGTGATGCCGCACGTTTTGGCTTTGCTGGTACCGAGCCGAGTTTAGAAATTGTCACCGTCGACGTCGCCCACGGTATTTTTGCTGCGCTGGCGCCGTTGACCGCGCTGTACGGGCCGATCGAGCGCATCGTGCATTTGGCCGCGCAGGTGTCGGTCGTGCATTCGGTGGCTAACCCGCTCGTCGATATGCAGGTCAATTATGGCGGCACGCTGCATGTGCTGGAATACGCGCGAGCCTGCGGCGTGAAAAAAGTGGTGTTTGCTTCCTCCGCTGCGGTGTACGGCGATGTCATTGAATTTCCGGTGCATGAAGAATTACCGCGCGCGCCGCTGTCACCGTACGGTATCGATAAATACGCCTCCGAATTGGCGTTGGCGATGTATCAACAAGTGCATGGCGTACCGACGCAGGCCTTGCGATTTTTCAATGTCTACGGACCGCGCCAAGATCCATCGAGCCCGTACTCCGGCGTGATTTCGATTTTTGCAAGTCGCGCTCGGGCTGGCCGTGGCCTGACGATTTTCGGTGATGGGCTACAGACCCGTGACTTTGTTTTTGTCGCCGATGTCGCCCGCGCGATATGTGCAGCCCTGACCAACGATGCCCGCCGCGAGTTTGGCGTGGCCAACGTGGGCACCGGCCGCGAGATCACCGTGCGTGCGCTGGCCGAAACCGTGGTGCGGTTGTGTGGCGGCACTGCGACGATCACCCATGCTCCGACGCGGGCCGGCGAAATTGCGCGCTCGGTCGCTAACGTAGCGCGCTTGCGAGATTGGTACGGCGTCATTGCCGGCACCGAATTTGAAACCGGTTTGCGCAGCACCTTGGGGTAGCGACAGCTGTCGATTTGGCTGTCGATTTGGCGGTCGTTTTGGCCTGTGCGCCCGGCGCCGAGTCCACCGGTGAGTGCTATGGTCCGCGCGCATGCCGACGTTTGAATTTCAAGAAATTCTGCCTGTTGCCAAAACCGCGACGCCGTATCGCAAATTGACGTCGGAGTTTGTAACTACGATCGACGCTGCGGGCCATCGCTTTTTGAAGGTTGATCCACAAGCGCTCACCTTGTTAACCAGTGAAGCGATGCGCGATATCGCGCACTTGTTACGGCCTGGGCATCTCGCGCAATTGCGCAAGATTCTCGACGACGTTGAAGCTTCGCCCAATGATCGTTTCGTAGCGTTGGAGCTGCTCAAGAACGCCAATATTGCGGCATCGCGAATTTTGCCGGGCTGCCAAGATACCGGCACCGCCATCATCATGGGCAAAAAGGGCCAATATGTCCTGACCGGTGGCGGCGATGAAGCGGCGTTGGCGCGGGGCGTGTTTGATACCTATCAAACTTCCAATTTGCGGTATTCGCAGTTGGCTCCGCTCGATATGTACACCGAGAAAAATACCGGCAACAACTTGCCGGCACAGATCGAAATCTACGCGACCGACAACGATGAGTATCACTTCTTGTTCATGGCTAAAGGCGGCGGCTCGGCCAACAAGAGTTTGCTGTTTCAGGAAACCAAAGCGCTGCTCAACCCGGCCAGCCTGCGCAAATTCTTGGAAGAGAAGCTGCGCTCGTTGGGCACGTCCGCGTGTCCGCCATATCACTTGGCGGTAGTCATCGGCGGCACCTCGGCTGAACAGACGTTGAAAGTGGCCAAACTGGCGTCGGCGCGATATCTCGACGGTTTACCAACCACCGGCAATCATCTGGGCCGTGGCTTTCGTGATTTGGAAGCCGAAGCGTTGGTGATGGAAGTCGCGCAGTCGACCGGCATCGGCGCGCAATTCGGCGGTAAGTACTTCTGTCACGATGCGCGCGTCATTCGGTTGCCGCGGCACGGTGCGTCGTGCCCTGTGGCCATCGCGGTGTCGTGCTCGGCTGATCGGCAAGTACTTGGCAAGATTACCGCCGACGGCGTGTTCTTAGAGCAATTGGAAACCGACCCAGCGCAGTATTTGCCAGAATTGTTCGACGAAAAAGCGGCGGGCGATCCAGTGCGAATCGACCTCAATCAACCGATGGCCGAGATTCGCGCGACGTTGTCGAAGTACCCAATAAAGACACGGTTGTCGTTGTCGGGCACCTTGGTGGTGGCGCGCGATATTGCCCACGCCAAACTCAAAGAGCGCATCGATCGCGGCGAGGGCTTGCCGCAGTACATCAAAGACAAGTGCGTGTATTACGCCGGGCCGGCAAAAACCCCGGAAGGTTATGCCTCGGGTTCGTTTGGGCCGACCACCGCTGGCCGCATGGACTCCTACGTCGATATCTTTCAACAACACGGCGGTTCGATGGTGATGCTGGCCAAAGGCAATCGCTCACCAGCCGTAACGGCGGCGTGTAAAAAACACGGCGGATTTTATTTAGGATCGATCGGCGGCCCAGCGGCCGTGCTGGCCAAAAACTGCATTACCAAAGTTAAAGTGCTCGAATACGCCGAACTCGGCATGGAAGCGGTGTGGCAAATCGACGTGGTGGATTTCCCTGCGTTTATCGTGGTCGACGATAAAGGCAATGACTTTTTCTCTGCACTGCAAGCGCCAACCGGGGCGCTACCGATTGTGAAATAACGTGACCGAACCTTTGTTTGTTGGCATCGACTTTGGCACCACCAATTCGGCAATCGCGGTTGCGCGCGGCAAGGGGGCGCCACGTTTGTTGCCTTTGCCCAATCCAGCGTCGGCAAGTGGCACGTCCTCGACGTGGCGCACGGTGTTGTATTTTGAACCCGGCGGCCGGCTGTCGGCCGGTGCCGAGGCCATCGCGCGTTATCGCGAAACCCAAGGCGAAGGTCGGCTGATTCAGTCGATCAAATCGCACTTGGCCAGCGCGTCGTTCGCACGGACCACCGTGTTTGGTCGGCGCTGGACAATTGAAGATATGATCGCAGCGTTCCTCCGCCAGATTCGTCAGGCCGTCGCCGGTGATATTGGTGAGCTGGGCCCACGTTGTGTCATTGGCCGGCCGGTGCGTTACTGGGGCGCTGAGACCGCTGAAGATGATGCCCGTGCGGTCAGCCGGATGACCACTGCGCTCGCAGCGGCTGGCTTTTCGGAGGTGGTATTTGTCGCCGAGCCGGTAGCCGCAGCATCAGCGTACGCCGCGCGCTTGAGTAGCGCCGAGACGATTGTCGTTGCCGACTTCGGCGGTGGCACCACGGACTTTTCGGTGGTGCGAGTCGGCGGCACAGGGCCAAGCGAAATTCTAGCTACCGGTGGTGTCGGTATTTCGGGTGATGCGTTCGATGCCCGCATCATCGATGAAACCATTGCACCGGCGTTTGGCAAAGGCTCCAAATACCGCGACGAAATGGGTGCCGAGGCCTCGGTGCCAGCCTGGATATTCAACAATTTGCGGCGCTGGCACTATTTGTCGTTTCTCAAAGAGCCGCAAACCCAACGGCTGTTGCATCGGGTGGTTGAGGGTTCACTCGATCCGGTTTGCATCGAGCGGTTGCGCACGGTTATCGACGACGATTTGGGCTTAGTGTTGCACC
>JAYWHS010000583.1:0-3339 GCA_043777635.1 Kofleriaceae bacterium
ATCACTGTACGTAAACACCTGCATCTTGCCCGGCACATCCGCCGGTGCAGGCGGGAACTTTTGCAGCGTGCCATTGGAGTTACGCGCCGACAACGGTGCCCCCGACGGTGTGACGACACTGCGAGTAGTGGTGCTAGCTGGCTGACACGCCATGGCGGTAGCGCTCAAGACCAGCAGCGCTAACACCTCAACGATATGACGAAGCAACATCTGCGCAAGGTACCAGAGATGCGGCGCCGAGATAGCAACGCAGGGTTGCGTGACGCATCCGAAGTGCAGCATTCACCGATAACGCGACGACCGCACTTTGGCTCAGCTGCCTGCCCCACCAGTGGCGGTTTTGTGGCAAGTTCAGTGAATGCTGCGACTCAGCTCGCTGACACTTCATAAGTTTCGGAATGTCGCGCCAAACACAACCCTGCGGTTCGCCGGCGGCATGAATTTGGTGCTCGGTCAGAACGGCACTGGCAAAACCACGCTGCTGGATCTGATTGTCTGTGCTGTCAATTTGAACTTTGATCGCTATGACACGGAAGAACTCGATATCGCATTCGAGTTTGAGGACACCAACCTGCAGGCCTCGGCGAAGTTCCGCTTCTCTCATGCACTAGTCAAACCGCAGTATGCGGAGCTGACTTTGGGTCGTGAGTCGCTTGAGCGAATAATTGAGTCAATTTGGAGTTTGCAGGATGCCGCGATTACGCTGGATCACCGCAATAATAAATTGACGGTCACAGGCCAGGATCTAGAGCCTCTGCCAAACACCCTCGAACTTTTGAGTACCTTCGATCAAGGATTGGGGTACCTCGCGACTGCCTTAAGAAACCGAAGCAAGAACGTCTATTCTTTTGTTGCCATGTTTGCGTTTCGTAAACTATTGCAGCCCCGCCGAGTAAAGTTGGACGAGTCATTGAACTACATTGCGAATCTGATTTCTACTGAATCACTTGTGCTAACAAACGATACTAAACGGAATGACGGTCTAATGAATTTTGACACGTCTGTCCTGCGTAGAGCTTTGCAAAAGTCATTCACAGGCGAACAACGTGCGTTATCAATTAGTTCTGACGTACCATTTTTAGCTGATGCAACCAGGCTGTTTCGCGCTACTGACATCACCGCTGAACTAAGCTTTAATCAATCCCAACCCTCGGCGCACAACGGCACAACGTACTCCTACAAAGGCCTCAACTTCATTCTAACTCGTGGCCGCAGCACCATCACCTTCGAAAACTTCAGCTACGGCCAAAAACGCCTACTCGGTGCGCTTCATTATTTTTCGGAAAACAACGACATCATCGTCGCAGACGAACTCACCAACGGCCTGCATCACGAATGGATCGATTTCTTAATCAAAGAACTCGGTGAGCGGCAGTCTTTTTTGACTAGCCAAAATCCAGTGCTGCTCGATTTCTTAACGTTTGAATCCGCCGCAGATGTGTCGCAGCGCCTCATCCGATGCACGATGAACGACGATGGCGAGCTGCACTGGTGCAACATTCCAACCGCCGAAGCAGAAGACTTTTTCATAACCTACTCTGCCAATATGCAACAGGTTGGCGAGATCATGCGCATTCAAGGGCTATGGTGAAATGTGCGGCTGCTAGTTCTGACGGAAGACGGCGCCAAGTCAGCTAGCCGCGTGGTTGAACTCTTGTTCAAACGCCTGGTCACCGCGGCGATTCCCGGCACCAACGTTAGCCAAGTCGTGCCACGGCCAATGCCGCTAGAGCTAACGCGTATCATGCGCGGCAACAATTGGCGTTCAGCCCAAAAAGAAGATCGCCAAGATATCGTTCGACTGTGCAATACCATCAAGTTTTTCGTCGCTGATCCAAGTTCATTTGTTGTGTTTCACCACGATGCAGACGTGGCATGGCGCGACCGGCACAACCGCGGCATCCGCGAACAGTTTCAAAAATGCATTTTCAGCGTCGTGCACAATATGATGGTGCAAGAAAGGCGCACACCAACCTTCATCCAAGAGGCGTTGTCGCGTGTCATCCATTTAGTCCCGCACTACAGTATTGAAGCTTGGTTATTCCAAAACATTGATGAAGCAAGAATGCTGGGAGCAACCGAGCCACAGCTCAACGCCTGGCAACAAGACCGTGGCATTTTAGATGAACTTGAAAAAACGCCTGAACACTTGCCATCACTCAGGCGAAGCGGCAACGCGCACCTCGCAGAGACGTTCACCAACGCAACAATGCGAGCAGCAATCCACGCCGGCAAATCGTTGTTTTATGAAGCCTGGAAAATCAGCAGCAACGATCAGCTCAAAACGGCGTTGGCCAAGATCCGATAAAGCACGCAGTGCGATTCAACATCGCCGCAGGATACCAGAAAGGTGCCATCGGACTACCGGCGCAATAACCGGTCGAGTGGAATCAGCGTCGCCGACGATTTTTTGGGTGACATCTTTTCCGGATCAAGATCAACCGAGCCACAATAAAAACACGCGCCGTTGAGCACCACGTCGTGAATGCATGTGCCGCATGCAGTGCACACACTTTCATTCACATCAACGTGCTGGCAAGTTGCAGGATCGGTCATGGCGCAGGATCTGGTGATAGCACGCGTTCGATCAAACGTGAATTGCGCAGGATGCCGCGTTTACCGGCAGCCACGACGCTGCGCGGCCCGACCAGCACCGCGCTTTTGCGGGCTCGTGTGACGGCGGTATAGAGCAACTCGCGCGTCACCAGCGGCGTGTCACGATGCGGCACGACGACGACGGCACAATCCATTTCTGAACCTTGGCTTTTGTGGACCGTCATGGCCCAACACAATTCCAAACGATCGCGCAGCGCTTCAATGGCAAACGGCGTCCAGACTCCAGCAATTCGAAACCAGGCACGGAGCATGCAGCCGCTATCTTGATCACTGGTGCCATCGCCATCGCGATCAACCTGCAGCCATGCGATCAAACCTTGATCACCATTCCACAAACCGCGTTGGTAATCGTTGGTGACCACCATCACCGGCTCACCAGCCAACCAAGTGGCAGGAGCCTCAGTAGCCTGCCGCCACGCCGAACTTGCCAATTCGTGGCAACGCTGGTTGATCATTTCGGTGCCCGTCGATTGGCCTCGGGTCACAGTTAAAATTCGGGTCTGAGTGCGCGTTTGAAATACCGCATCCATCGCAGCCACCTGGGCCGCCGGCAATTGGCCGTCGAGTAGCGATAAGATTGGCAGCGCTGGCGCGTTACTTTCGTGCGGCAACAACATGCGATGCCACGCGGCGCTAAGCACCGCCATCAAGCGGCTGTCGTTGGCACCAGTATCAACATATTCCACACCGCGAAACGTCAACGCCGCAGCGCTGCGCCGCACC
>JAYWHS010000584.1:0-3328 GCA_043777635.1 Kofleriaceae bacterium
ATAGACCACAATTCGGCCAAACGGTTTTCTACCGGCGTGCCGGTTAACGCGAAGCGCCGTGGCGCACGCAATTGCCGGACCGCACCTGCGATCGTCGAATTAGCGTTCTTGATATTCTGCGCCTCGTCGAGCACGATCATTGAAAAATCGACCCCAGCAAGCCAACCGATATCGCGCCGCACCATGCCGTATGTAGTCAACAGCACGATGCCGCCGTGCGCAGTTGATATGGTTGTGAGCGCCGACGCGTCGGCACAGCGACTTGGGCCGTAGTGCTGTACGACATGGATGGTTGGCGCGAACCGCTTGGCTTCGGCTTGCCAGTTGCCCACGACCGACGTTGGCACGATCAACAAGATAGGCCGGAGGTCGCGCTGGGTGCTGGCCGACAGCGTGTTGGCGTCGGACTTTGCGTCAACACCGCCAACCCGACCCGCCCGAGTCCGAGCTTTGGTTTTGATATTTTCAGCTTTGACCGGTACTTGTTCGTCGGCGCGCAACGCTAAGACCAACGCTAACAGTTGAACGGTTTTGCCTAAGCCCATGTCGTCGGCGAGACAACCTCCGAGGCCCAATCTAGCCAACGCACATAACCAGGCTAAACCACGAACCTGATATGGCCGCAAGGTGGCCTGCAAGTCCGAAGGTATCGATGTGTCCTGAGTTGTCGCCTCACGCAATTGTTCCAGAAATTGCGCCAACACGCCCGCCGTAACCACGGTTGGCGTAGTGCCGGCAGCGGTACTACCTGCCAGCACCGAAGCTTCACTTGATTCGGCCAATGCTAGGCGAATCGCATCCACCGCGCGCATGGTTGTGGGCCCGGCAGCCAGGCGTTGTCGTAGTGCTGCAAGTTCGGTTGGATCGACGATGACCCATGCGCCACGATGCTGCACCAACGGTGATTTTTGGTTTGCGAGTGCATTGAGTTCGGCTGAGGTTAAGGTGTCATCGCCAAGGGCTGCCTCCCAATCGACGGCAAAGACTTCATCCATGCTCAGGGTTGCCGAACCACCAGCCACCACTCCAGCGGTGCCACGCCCTGGCCCACCGATACGCATGCGCGCGCGCATCCGCCGCTGCCCGGTGCTAGTAAGTTCGGCTGGCACCACCACCGCAAAGCCGGCATCACTAAGTGCTGCTGCACCCTGTGAGAAAAAGTTCCACGCCGCAACAGGATCAAGGCGAATCTCGGTGGGCGCAGCGACCGTGAGCGCAGATGCGATAGGCGCAAACAACCTAGCTGCACGGCCCAACGCTTCGAGCAACGCTTCTTGTGGGTCGCGAAACGCTTTGCCAAATTGTTGCAAGCGATCGCCGCGCGTCAGCCAAACATCGCGTGCACTGACCTGCAAGCTTGGATCATCGGGTGCCTGCAAAAAGAAGCGCAACACGAAGGGTGCAGTTTTCGCAGCGAGCGCTCCAGTGGCATCAACGATTTCGAGTCGAAAGCCAGTGCGCAACCGATCTGTAGCGCCGATGGCCGGTGCACTCCAGCGTGCGATTTCTTCAGGCACCCGGCGATCAGCGAACCCCGGCGCTACAAAACTTGCATCGTGACTAGTCAAAGCATCGCTAAATCGCGCTGGCCAGGCGGTAGCCGTGACAGCATCGATAATGTCACCGCCAGCGGAGCCCGGCTGGATGCGTAGCGTAGCACCCCGCAAATTTTTTGTCCGCTTTCCGGACACGTAGCCAGAAGCGACAGCTCGGCGTCTCGGCGTAGCCGCACCACGGTGCAACGAGGGAAGTTGGGGCCCACCGTTGACGGCGCGGACCATCGCATCGGCAGTGGCATCGAGAAATTCGCGCAGCAACACAGCTGGATCCCAACTGCGGGGAATGGCGGCACTAGGGCTGGCTACGGAATCTTCCAGCTCAACCCACGGCACGGCATAACCACTTGGCGCCATGGTAGCGGCGATGAGTGCGGCTTTTTGCATTTCGTCCGCAGCGGCCAGACTCACCGCCCAACGCGCATCGAGTTGGCCATCGCGCCACGCCAGCGTTGGTACCACCAACTGCCGCGCCACCAACTCCAAGGCAAATTTCGCAGCCAATACCCAACCCACGCCTGATGCCGAAATACGTTCAACGTCGGCAGCACCAACCGCACACAATTGCATGGCTGTCGCCAACAACGGCAAGCGTTGGCCGTGCACCGTATTCAGTGCGCCATTCGCGCCGACAACCGCAACCTTGGCCACTACCGCATCGCGTAAAAGTCCGGGCACAACGTGCCCGGTGGTGTCATCGCCCCACAAGACAAAGCTTGCTGGCGCTGGAAAAAACACCAACGGCATAGCGTGTGGTGTCGCATACTTCGCCCAATGTCGTGAAGGCCAGAAATGACCTAACCGCGTGGCTTACGGTGCAATCGTGACTGTTAATGTTTCCATCGAATCATCGACCACGATCTCTGTTTTACCGGCGAGAAAGTGCATATCGCCGGTAACCATTTTAGCCTCGCCCCACTTGGCTTTTAGCAGTGCTACCATCGCGTCGCGCTCGCTGGTTTGTTCGCCGTAGCGTAGCTCGAATGCACATTTGGCTTTATCGCTATCAAATTTGCAGCTGATTTGAGGGGGTACGTATTCGCCGCTCAATTTGCTATGCGCCAACTTCACCACTATTCGGTCCTCGCTGCTGGCTGGCAACGTATAGTGAGCCAACACCTCGGCCCGCGATTTGCCATTGACCGCAACTGGCAACAAACCAAACTCATCTTTGCTCGCTCCCAACAAAGCCTCGTAGGTCAAAAATAATTCGATGAGCAATTCACTATCGTCGACGATAAAACGCAAGCCAGCGGCTTGGTCGTACCAATACGTCAATAGTCGGCTGGTCACCTTGCCGCCCCTTATCCCTGGCCCCCAGGCCTTTTCGATCATCGCGCCGACATCGGCTGGAAATCGTAACAACAATTGATTGACCTTATCGTCGTCGCCGAATTTCGGTTCCAACGAAACACCTTCGGGCCCGCCTGACATTGGACTGTAGCTGCCACCACCTTTTGGTGCAGCTGCATCAGGGACTTTGGCGTTAACCTGGTCGCGGGTCATACCAAATGTAATGCCCTTCCACGGCCCGACAACGCCGGGCTTGGCACCAAAATAGGCCGCATTTAACGGCACAAACATTTTGAACTCGAGATCGCGCTCCGTCGCTGTACCCGATACGATGTAACCAGTGTTGTCGTCGCGCCAAGACTCATCAAAGATGCTGCTAGCGCGATCATTTTTCTTGCTTGGGCCCCAGGCCGTGGTCGCGAGCTTAAACAGTTCACCCTTGGTGGTTGAATCCAATCGGATCTGCGAAACCGTCTGTA
>JAYWHS010000585.1:0-3328 GCA_043777635.1 Kofleriaceae bacterium
GGGTCAACGCCTTTGGCTACAAGCCGCCGCGGCCGGTGCTCTAGTGTGGGCCGCCGATGGCCAACAACTGTTCGTGGCAGCAGACGGCGGCGTGATGACATTTGATGCCACCACGGGTTCCGCGAGCTCACATTGTGGTTGGAATTTTGGTCTCAGCGACGATATTCCCGAAGACGCGGGCCGGACGGTTACCCGTTCGATCTGCGAACGCGGCCTGTAGAAACACCTCGGCGCGTCTTGTCGTAACGATCTGGTTGCGCGAGATTGCGGGCAGATGTCGCTTGCTCAAAAAGCCGCTCGGGGCGCGTTGTGGACCATTGCAACGAGCATCGGCGGTCGCATTATCGGCGTGCTGGGCACGCTGATCATGACGCGATTCATGGCACCAGAAGCGATCGGTGAAGTTTCGGTCGCAACGATTATTGCGATGACCGCGAACTGGGCCAGCACCTGGGGTTTTGGGCCGTACGCCATCGTCAAAAGTCAAAAGCCCGAAGACGCGCCAGAAGTGATGTGGCACTGCACTGTGGCCTACATCGTGTTGGGTGTCATCGGGCTCGGCGGCGTGGCGCTGTTTGGCGGCCCGCTAACATCATTGTTCGATGCACCTACCGCAGCGCGGTTTGTGCCAGGCGCAGCGCTGGCGATTTTCATTCGGCGATTTAGTTCGGTAGCTGAGCGTGCCTTGGTGCGTGAAATGCGTTTTCGCGAAATTGGGATTGCGCAAGCGGTAGGCGAGTTGGCCTACACTGCAACAGCCTTGTCGCTGGCTGCCAATGAATGGGGTGGCATGGCGATTGTCGTCGGTAATCTGGTGCAAGCCACGGTGACATCGGGTCTGATCATTCGGGCCTCAGGGATGAAATCGTGGGCCACCCGCACCCCGCTACGCAAAGAGCGCTTTCGCGACATGCTGCGGTTTGGCTTGCCGCTGGCGGTTGAATCGGTGGCGCACAATGGCTCGCGCTATTGGGATAATTTGATGATGGCGCGTTACTTTGGACCGAGCGTCACCGGTGTGTACAACATGGCGTACAACCTGGCTGATATTCCGGCGATTCAAGTCGGTGAGCAAATCGCGGGTGTGTTGTTGCCGTCGATGTCAAAGCTTGAGCCAGCACGCCGCCCACGCGCGTTGGAGCGGTCCACCGCGTTGTTGTCGTTGCTGATTTTTCCGATGGCGATTGGCTTGGGGCTCATTGCGCAGCCGTTGATCGAATTGGTTTTGCCGTCGGACAAGTGGCAAGAAGTTGCGCCGCTGTTAACGATCTTGGCGGTGCTGTCGGTGTTCCGGCCGATCACCTGGGTGTTGTCGGTGTACATGGATGCGCAAGAGCGCACCACGCGGCTGATGTTTCTGGAAGTCGCCAAGATTATTTTGCTGATGGTCGGCATCGCGGTGTTCTCCCCGTGGGGCGTGCGGGCCTCGGCGGCCGCTGTTGGGCTAGCGTTTGGTGCGAGCGCCATTGCTGGTGTTGGCATGGTTGCTGGCGACGGCGTCTCGCTGGCCCGGTTGGTGCGTGGATTTTTTGAACCGCTGGCGGCCTGCGCATTCATGTGTGGGGTGGTGTTGGCCGTGCGCTATGGCGTGCCAAGTTTTGATCAATTGCATCCCGCTGCCAAAGTTGCGATTGAGATTAGCTTGGGTGGAATTGTGTACATCGGTGCGGCGTTGGTGCTGTGTCGGGCGACGGCCAAAGACATGCTCGGTTTGTTGCGTGGTGCGATGAAAAGATCCTAAGCCTTCGGCGCGCCGGCGGTCAGCCGTGCCGGTACTGCGACAAAGATGTCTGGATATGTTCGGCAGCATGCGAATGACCGACGCATAACTGGCTGAAATAGTATGGCGCGCAGTTGGCGTATGACTTGCTTAGTGTGAAGTTATGCAAGGGCAATTATCGACGCTGGGTTTAGTAGGACTCGCGCTCAGCATGGGCTGTGGCGAACTTGGGGATCGGGCCGTGGGTGGCTGTCCCGCCGATGAAATCTGTAATGTAACAACGCCCGAGGGCTTGGTATTTTTTGGCACAGGGACCATCGCAACCGGTGGCACGGCCTCGGTTACGTTCGCTCACGCCCACAGCGTGCGCGGACCAGATGGGGTGTATCGGTATCCGGCGTTTGATCAACCCTTTGTAGCTACGGTTGATGATGAAGCAATCATGAACATTGCCGCACAAGGCGCAGCGCGGGTCGACTTGCGCGCCAATGCCGTGGGTGAATCTCGCTTGCGCATCGAGGATATCGACGGCCAGCTTTTTGATCGGCTGACGATCAAAACCGAAACAATTGCTTATCAAACTGTGCTTGGCAATGGGCTCTTGTTCGTTGACCCCGCCACGCCAATCGCCTTTGCCAGTGGCACGGTGGAGTTCAGCGTTGAGCTATTTGGCAGCACGGGTACGGGGTTGATTGATACCAGTGCACAGGTAACAGCAGATGTTCCGATCACGCCAGTGGCTTCGACGGCAAGTATCTTGTCCGACTCACTGTCCCAGCACTACGCGTTTGAAGCACTGCAACCGCAGCGAGTGACGGTGACCGTGAAAGCCGGCGATCGGGCTCCTCTAGATCTGGCACTCGACGTGGTCGCGAGTATCGATCGGGTCGCCACCACGAAACCAAGTTATACGGTTGCTGCCCGGGATGGTGCGGCGCTGATTTGTTTTGCCGGCTACAACGGGCTGCGCGCGGTGGCTAATCTGCAGTGGACTTTCACCGTTGACGGCGCGGTGCGGGACGCGTCCTGGTCCGTAAACTGCGTAGCCATTTCCGTCAGCGCCAGCCATATTCCGGTGGTCAAAGCGACGGCACGTGGGGTGTCGGGCGGTGCAACAATCGCTGTCATAGCAGCGCCGAAGCGGGCCCAGAAATGGAGCGAACGAGTGGACGCTCGGAGCGGGGCCCAGAAATGGAGCGAACGAGCGGACGCTCGGAGCGGGGCCAGTGCAGTAGGTGATGCGACGTTACTGGCGTTGCGGCCCGTCGCAGATAATCGTGAAGTGGCAGGCGACCGGGCCCGCGCGGCCGAAAACGCAAAACCGCCGGCCGAAGCCAGCGGTTCACGTACGCAGCTGGTTAAAAATTAACCCTTAGCGATATCGAAGAACTGTTGCAGCTTCATCGCGAGCAGTGGATCGCCCGAGACTTTGAGCTTGCCTTGGAAGTACAACTGCATGCCAGCGTTTGGATCGGCAAGCATGGCTTTGAAGTCGTCGTGGGTGACTTCGATGGTGCATTGGCCTTTACCGGTGTCGCCAGTAACGCAGGTTGGTGGGTTGGACGTGCAGTCGACGGTCCAATCGCCGCCGCCTTCGCCTGAGATCTT
>JAYWHS010000586.1:0-11592 GCA_043777635.1 Kofleriaceae bacterium
CTTCATCGATGAAGGTGATCTCGTTACCGTCAGCAAAGACAAAGTTACAATCACCGACTTCGACGGCAAGCCGCGGCACCGCGAAGTGAAGAAGATCACCTGGTCGGCCACCCAAGCTGAAAAGGGTGGCTTCAAACATTACATGCTCAAGGAAATTCACGAGCAACCACGCTCGGTCGCCGATACCTTGGTGGGCCGTTTTGGCCTTGAGCAAGACGACATCAACTTCGACGGTCTTGACCTCGACGTCAAAAATATCAAGCGCATTGTTTTTGTCGCATGTGGCACGTCGTTTCATGCGTCGATGGTCGGCGAGTACATGATCGAAGCGTTGGCTCGCATTCCGGTGGAATGTGAAGTGGCGTCGGAGTTTCGCTATCGCGATCCGATCATCGGGCCCGGCGATCTCGTCGTTGCGGTCAGCCAATCCGGCGAAACCGCCGACACCATGGCCGCGGTGCGCGAAGCCAAGAGCAAAGGCGCCAAGATTCTTGCGATTTCCAACGTGTTGGAAAGCTCGATTCCGCGCTTGGCCGACTACGCGTTTTACACCCATGCCGGTCCCGAAATCGGCGTGGCTTCGACCAAAGCCTTTACTACCCAGTTAGTGGCGATGGCGATGTTTGCGATTTATTTGGGTCGTCGCAACGGTAAATTGTCGCCAGCGCGCGCCAAAGAATTGTTAGCTGAAATGTTGGCGCTGCCAGCCAAGATGCGCGACGTGGTTGAACACGGCGCCCAGATTCAAGCCCTGGCGCGTCGCTATGGCAACGCCGTTGGCTTTTTGTTTCTAGGCCGAGGTGCGCAACATCCGATTGCACTTGAAGGTGCGCTCAAGCTTAAGGAAATTTCGTACATTCACGCTGAGGGTTATTCGGCTGGCGAAATGAAGCATGGGCCGATCGCGTTGATCGACGAAAAATTACCAGTCGTGGTCTTGGTGCCGAAAGGTCCGAATTACGACAAGGTGATGTCGAATTTGGCCGAAGTCCGCGCCCGGCAAGGTCGAGTGCTTGCCGTCGCCACCCGTGGTGACAATGAAATCGGTAGCAACTGCGACGACGTGATTTTGGTGCCGGATACCGCCGTGGAACTGCAGCCGATTCTCACGGTGTTGCCACTGCAAATGCTGTCGTATTATGTCGCTGATTTTAAAGGCACCGACATCGATCAGCCGCGCAACCTCGCTAAGTCAGTTACCGTCGAGTAAGGCGATGGCCAAAACCACGCGACGCGTTGCCAAGCCGCCGCAGCCAACCGGCCTCACGCATTTCAATGCGGCTGGGCAGGCCCACATGGTCGAGGTTTCGGCCAAGCCTGAAACCGCGCGGGTCGCGATTGCACAATCGCGCATCACGATGGCGCGGGCCACGGCTAAAGCAATTGCCGCCGGCGCGATCGGTAAAGGCGATGTGCTAGCAGTGGCCCGGTTGGCTGCGATTGGCGCGACCAAACGCACGGCGGAACTGATTCCGTTGTGTCATCCGCTGCGCATCACCGGCGTCGATGTGGTGTTGACGGTAGATGCTACCGGCGTGAACATTGAGGTCACGGTGCGGGCTTTTGATCGCACCGGCGTTGAGATGGAAGCGTTGACGGCAGCGGCGGTGGCTGCGCTGACAATTTACGATATGTGCAAGGCGATTGATCGCGGCATGGAGATGGGGCCAACCCGGTTGCAGGAAAAGCAAGGCGGCCGCTCGGGCACCTGGCGTCGTACGGCGCCGTAGAGCCAATCATGGAGCGCACGCGCGCACGCTCGCAGCGAGGCAACCGCGCTGCGACGTCTAGGCGGCATCAGCTGCTAGTAACCGTCAGCACACGGCCTAACATATTGGGTGTCCTTTGGTCGGCAGGTGGTTCAAACTGCTGCGATGAAGCCAGCCCGTCGTCGCGTCGCCCGATTTGCGTTGTCTACGTCCACGCTGATGAGCGCAGTGGTTGGCACCCTGCTCGGCACCGTGCCGGTCGCCCTCGCTGCCGACAACGTCGGTGGCGCAGGTGGCGCTCCAACGCCGGTGCTGCAAGATGGTCCGATCGAAATTCTTGGTGGCACCGCAACGGCCGTTGGCGATTACAAAACCGTAGTGGGGTTGCGCATTGGTGGTGGGATTTGCACCGGCACGTTAATCGACAAAGAATGGATCTTAACGGCCGCACACTGCATCACGCCGGCATTGGTAGGCCTCAGTACGCAAGCCCAAGTCACCGCACAGACCGAAGTAGTATTTGATACCATCGATTTGTTGCGTGGCGGTGGCCGTGCGGTGATGGCGAAAAAAACCATTCCGCATCCTGGGTTCAGTGTTAACAATTTAGGCACCCACGATATTGGCTTGATTCAACTCATGACGCCGATCACCGATCGTTCGCCGACCTCGGTGAATCTCGATGGTGCGCGCTCGCCAGTTGGCATCAGCACGACGATGGTCGGGTACGGAATTTCGCAAGCTGGCATCGAAGACTCGGCTGGGAAGCAATTTGTGCTCAAAGCCCGGACCTCGGTGTCGTGCAGTGGGTTTGGCCAGAGCGACGCCAACGTTTTATGCTTCGCCCAAGGCGATGGCAAAGGCAAGTGCCGGGGCGATTCGGGTGGCCCAACGTTCGCTGAAATCGGAGGCAAGACCATGGTCATTGGCGTGACCTCGTTCGGCGATCAAAACTGCCAACAGCTTGGTGTTGATACCCGACCCGAAGCTGAAAAAGCGTTTTTGGTGGAGCACATGGGGGCGGCGATTCAATGCGTGGCCGACGGCGCATGTGTTGCAACCTGTGGCACTGGCGGCGCACCTGCGGATCCTGACTGCCCAATCTGTGCCAACGATGAAGATTGTGGCGATGCCAAAATTTGCCTCGCTAATACCTGCCAACCTGAGCCGTTTTCAACCGGTGGCGTGGGTGCGGTTTGTACCAGCAATACCGAATGTGCTTCGGCACAATGCGGTCAAGTCGGCGAAGATCGCCGGTGTGTGAGCGCCTGCACCCTGAGCGCCAACGATTGTCCGTCTGGCTTTGATTGTTTGTCGGTCGGCGCGGGCGCAGGTGCGTGCTGGCCTGCGAACGGCGACGGTTCCGGTGGTTGCTGCTCGGTTGGCACCACGCCGCAAGACGTTGCACCACTTGCCTTGTTCGTCGGCTCGATGCTGCTATTCAGTGGTCGCCGTCGCAAACAAGGCTAAGCGGTATTGTGCAGCAACTTGCGCACCTTGGCTTTCTTACGTCGGGTTCGCACGCAACTCAAACACCAACAGTTCGCCAAGGGTATCGTGATCGCGACGTCCGCACGGTTGCATGCCGAGCCGGCGAATCACCCCAAGTGACGCGGAATGCCACGGAAACGTCGTGGCTTGCACGGCGACGATGCCAGGCTGTTGCAGTGCCCAGCGAACACACGCCGACGTGGCTTCGGCCGCAAGGCCTTGGCCGCGCGAGTCTCGCTCGACGCCGTAGCCAACCTCGGCAATTCCATCGTTGGGATAGCCGTGAAAAATAATGCTGCCAACAATGCGCGGCGACACGCTGGCCGCATCGCGGCGACGGCGTTCGATCACCAACGAATCGCCCCACAACCGAATGTCCGGTGCTGCGCGCACGGCTGCCATCGAGACCGGAAAAGCACGGGCGATCAAATCTTCGTTGGGCCAGTCGTCGGGAAACGCCGCGCCAGCCAAGCGTTCGGCCGTGTCGCGATCGTGGGCCATCACGGCTTCGAGAATATCGAGCGTGATTGGGATAAGCTCCAAGCGTGGCGTCGTCAGCTTTGGCACACCAGCCTCACAACCCGTAGCCTATCGTTAGCAGCGTAGCAATGGTGGTTGGGCCAGTGCCAATTAGCCCAAAACGCGCATCAAGTGACAGCAGCATGCCTTTGAGCACGTAGCGGTCAACTCCGAGGGTGGCAAACCCGCCCGCCCACAACCTTTGATTGTCAGGCTGAATCGGCTGGTTGGCGCGCAACATCGCAACGCCGATGCCGCCCGTCAGATAGGTCCCACTGCGGCCGGTTGGTGCAAAGCGCGCACGGAAAGACACATCGATTTGAAATAGGCGCAAGTCCGCCGATACGCGCGCTGCGGTCGCGTCGGTGAGTAGGTTTTGGTATTGGAATAGCGACGACCAGCGGACACTCCAACCTAGGCGCTGGTCGGCTCGCATCGGTTGCACGGCGGCCGAAAAACCCCACGCGAAGCCGATACCCAAGGGCTTGGCCGACGGCCCAGCCCCAGCCACGATGCCCAGGGTGGCACCGATGGTGGTAGACGGTAAGCGGTCGGTTTCGGCCTGGGCTTGAGCCTGCGCCCGCGCGCTGACGCCTAACGCTACCAGTCCGATGCCGCAAGCAACGTGACGAAGCACGGCAGCTAAAACTTCGAGGTGGTGGCTAAAAATGTCATTTTGTCGTTGGTGGCACGCAAGCGTCGCGACAAGGTCCGCACCCAATTCCAAAGTAGTTCGTAGGCCAGATCGCGGTCGACAAACAGTAAATCCTCTAGGTCGCGTCGGGCGACCACAAACAGCCGGCAACGCTCGTGGCACAAAACCGTAGCCGATCGAGCGGCATCATCGATCAATGACATTTCGCCAAAGTACGCGCCGGGCCGCAGCACCGCGAGCGCTTCTTCGCCCATGCCTGGCACCACGCGCGAGATGCGCACCGCGCCTTCGAGGACCAAGTAGAATTTGTCGCCCGGGTCACCTTCGTTGAAGATCGCGACGTTGGTTTTGAACTGTTCTTCGCTGCCGATATCGACCACGCGTTTGAGGTGTGCAGCAGGTAATCCGCTGAACAGATCAATTTGCGCCAGGATCTCGGTCGTGGTTTTGCCCGCAAGGTCGAGGGTCGGCGGCTTGTCGTCGTCAGACATGCGTTACGGTCCCACAGGCTGGGCAGGGCCGCAACTATGCGGCGGCTTCGGGCTCCGAAAATGCAAAAACGGCCGAAAGGCCGTTAGCATCAACTCGCGCGTTAACCCGGAGCTGCACGTTGTGTTACATGCCGGACCGAAGTACGGCAGCTAGACGACGTTGACGATTGTTAGATTTTGCCGAGCAGAAGAAACGCGATGATCAACGAGTAAATGACCAGCGATTCGATTAGCGCGAGGCCAAGAATCATTGGGCCGCGGATTTTGTCGGCGGCGCCTGGGTTACGAGCGATGCCATCAAGGGCGGTTGCTGCTGCGCGGCCTTGGGCGAGTGCGCCACCAAGAGCTGCGATGCCAAGGCCGATGCCTGCGGCAAAAGCGTACCAACCGCTTTGGCTGGCTTTAACGGCTGCGGTGTCCGCACCTTGCGCGAAGGCAAGGTTCGAGAAACCGACAACAACAAACATGGTGACCATCGAGAGCAGAACTTTGATTTGGGTTTTCATCTTAATATCTCCTGCGGATTCTACAGATAGGTTGCGCGAGGCGAGCAACACTTAACGTAATTCGGATGCTCGGTAAAGGCCTCGGAGGTTCAAAAAATCGATGTTTCTTCGACGACTTGGGCCATTATTCAATCAAATTGATCAGATCCCAGTTCTGACCCAGTCTAACCGCCATCTGACCATCGCGATCAGTTGTTGACCAGTCTGTGAGTGCTTCAATCTTGCCTACGCGTCAGTCTTGCTAACATCCGAGTGCTGCTGTCTTGCTAACGGCCGAGGCACGCGGCTGGCAAGGCGGCGTGAGAACCGGACCGCAGCGCACTGCCTGTGCGTGAGGACCGGAAGCGGAGCGCCAACGCAGCCCGACGCGGTGGATCGGCCGATAGGCTAATGCTCTTCGTGTTCAACGGCCATGGATAGGTACACCATCGTCAGCGTGCAAAAAACGATCGCTTGCACCAAGCAAACCAACAAGCCGAGCAGATAGAACGGTAGCGGTACAAACAACGGCACCAGCGCGAAGAACGAGCCAATGACTTTATGGTCGGCGATCATGTTGCCCATCAAGCGCAAGGACAACGAGATTGGCCGTGCGATGTGCGAGACCAGTTCAATCGGCAGCATCAACGGTGCAAGGGCTGGCACTGGACCCAAAAAGTGCTTGAAGTAGGCCAAGCCGTGTTCTTTGATGCCGTAAATGTGAGTGGCAAAAAACACCACTGCAGCGAGGGCGACGTTGGTTTTGAGCGTGTCATTCGGCGACGACATGCCAGGGATGAGCCCGATGAGATTGCCAAACAAGATGAACATCCAAAGTGCACCGACGAGGGGGAAAAAACGCTTGGCGTTGTGTTCGCCCATCGCGCCTTCGACCATGCCGTACACACCTTCGGCCATTGATTCGAAGAAGTTGCGCAAATTCATCTTGCGTGGTGGCACCAGCCCTTTGTCTTTGCTCGACAAGCCTGCTTTGAACTTGAGCGCGCCAAAAATCACAAAAGCCACGACGAGGATCGTTACCATCACGTGGGTCAACGTGAAGTGTGAGCCTTCAAACATCATGAACTTCCACTTACGGCCCATTGCGCTTTCCGCGTTGTGCGAAAGGCTTTGAAACCAGCCGAAGCGGTTGAGGTAGTCAAACCATGTTCCGTGTTCACCCATAGTCGTTTCCTGGTCTAGTTAATTAACTATTAACACTCGGCGGTGGCGCCGAATCAGTCGTGGTTGGAGGTGGCGTAACTTCGTTGGGGAAATCACGTGAGGCGATTGGAGCGATAGAGCTGTACACAGCTTCAACGAGAATCGAAGCGACAAACACCGAATAGCCGATGGCAAATCCCGGTGCGCTGATAGGCAAGAACTTGAGCGCCAGGACTACGGCGATCATCATCAGCGTCATTTTGGGCATGATCAGCAGCATGCGATTACTGGCACCGCCTTGAGCTGCATCCGCAGTGGCGCGCACTACGATGCGACGCAACAACGCAAAGTTTAAGCAGGTAAGGATAACTCCGACGGTGATGCCGAGGGCAATCGACTTGGGTTGGCTCACCCCGCCGACGATTACCATCACGCCGCCGAAGGCGTAGTTCATGCGCTCGATGCGCAGCAGGCTAGGCTCCATGAGCAGCTCCTGGCGTGCTGATGAGCCCTGCGGTGCGTGCGGCCTCACGTTCGAGTCGGCTGGCTTCTTCGACGGCAAACACTTCGTTCTCGGCCGCAATGCGGTCGGCGGAACGTACGGCGCGCATTACGCCTTTCATGCCCGCTGCAAAGCCGAACACCAAAAACACGATCATGAACGCTGGATCACTGCCGACTTTACCGTCGAGCCAGCGCCCAAAAAACATACCGATGATGACACAGAGCCCCATTTCCAAACCGACCGAGCTCATGCTCAGGGTTTGGTAGACACCGCGAGTTTTGCGCGCGTAGGGATCAACCGCTTTTTTAGCGGCGGATTCCTGCGACATTTCGCCAGTCTGGAAGGTTCTAATCATAGATCGAGCCCGAAGCGCGGGTTCGGTAACACGATGCGCCGTCGCTGGTCAATCGACGCACGGGACCATTACAATGTGAGCCCAACTGCGTGGATCTCTGGGCCTGGAGCGCCCGGTTGGGAATCGCGGCAAGGGCTAACGCTCCATGCGAAATATTCTTTTAAGTAACTGAAACTACTTGCCTACATGCGCAATCAGCGAGTCAAGCCAATACTAAAGATCAACGAACGGCCATTTTGCGGCATCAAGTTCGAAGCAAACGGAAGCGCTGGCACGGCGTAGCGCACGTTAAAAATGTTGTAAGCGCCTAACGCATAGTGGGCGCCGAACCGCGACAGGTTGCCAGAAATCACTGCATCTGCGATTACCGCCCGGTTACTTTGCACCTCCACGGTTGGATCGACGCGGCGGCGGTCTTCGAGGCTGGCCCGCAGTGCGCCATTGATGCTGCTGCTGACTGGAAAGATGATCTTGGCACCCGCGAAATGTGCCGGGGCATTGGGCAATTGCAAACTCTGCGGCAACAAAGGATCGTCGGGATTCGGTGAGGATTGGTATCGGCCGTAGAGATAGCCGTAGTGCGCTGATGCGGTAATGCCAGCGCGCAATTCGCGCCGCACTTCGATGTCACCGCCAATCGCGAGTTGATTCACCAATGAGTTGCGATAGAAAAATACATCGGGGTTACTAGGCTCTTGGGTGGTTTCAATAATGCCTTGCGCCAGCAAGCCGTGGGCGGCACCCAGCACCGACCAGACGCGATCAAAGCGATGGGTGAATTCAATTTCACCGGAGTAAATTTGTTCAGGGCGCAGGGTGGTGTTCGCAGCCGCTGGGGAAATTTGCGACAAGCCGCCATCATCGTAGAAAAACTCGTAGGTGCTTGGCGCGCGGAAGGCACGGCCGGCAATGAGTTTAATGATGTTGGTTGGGTTTGGTTTTACGATGACCGCGACCCGTGGGCTAAACGCCAAAAAAGCGTCTTTGCCGTTTTGGCCGGCGGGTGCATCGCGATTGCCAAGCAGATTGGTGTAGTCAGCGCGCACGCCGCCGTTGATGCGCAACGTCGCGTTAGGTTTCCAGTCACCGAGCAACGAGCCAGCGAAAAGTTGCGACGGCGCATTAACGCGCAAGGTCGTGTCGAAGACACCCCGTAAAGTCGAGTCTTCGCTGCCCCGCATATTTTGCTTGAGCGCGGCGGTGATTTCACCGGAGGCGGTGAGCTTAAACGTCGGTGCGACCCGCCACGCCACCCGCGCTTCACTGCCCACGCCATGGCCACGGTAGGTCTCACGTCGTCGGAAATCGCTACGGATGATCGAAGTGTTTGACGCGCCAAAGTCGAGATTAAAATAGGTGTAGTTGTAGACTGCGCGCAGCGTTGCATCAGCAGTTTTGCTCAGCGCAGTTTGGTATTTGAGTTCGACCATGCCACGGCCGTCGTCGGCAACGCTGGTTGGATCGTTGAACGAAGCACCATTGCCAGTCGGCACAAACAAATGCCGCAAGGTGCCAACCCATTGCAGTGACAATTTGTTGAACCACACTTTGCCCGACGTTGTGGCGGCTGTGAATTTGTCAAACGTGGTTATCGGATTGGCGGTCACCGGCATACCTGGTTCGGTCGCGAAGTCCAAATTGGCAGTGCGACCTTGTGAGCCGGCCGCCGCGATGCTGGCCCACGCCCCGGTCTTTCCCGAACGCACCAGGCCTTGGACCCGCACGCGTGCGGTTTGATTGTCGTAGCTCGAAACTTCAGCGGTCACGCCGGCCGGTGCGTTTTTATCGCGCATCACCATGTTGATCACACCGCTGACTGCACCGTTGCCGTACAGCACCGAGGCTGGGCCCCGCACAACTTCGATGCGGTCGATGTCACCAAGATCAACTCGACCATCATAGTGAATGAATGCTTGATACAAAAACGCATCATTGAGCACGGCACCGTCGGAAAGTAACAATAAACGATTGTTGTAATCGTTGGCTTGGCCCAGGCCGCGGACGCCGACGTTGCCATAAATACTATCGTAGCCGGTGGCAAAGCCGCGTACGCCGCGCAGCGCTTCAAGCACCGTTGGGTAGGCAAAGGCTTCCAGTTCGCGGCGCGAAATGATCGTCACCGAGGCCGGCGCATCGTCGATGTTTTCAGCTTCCCGCGAGGCTGCAGCGACCGAACGTTCCGGTTGCATCGCGACATTTCGGACATCGAGTTGTTGGTTCGCGACAATTTCGACATCGCGTTCAACTGGGGCAAAACCTGGCAAACTGATCCGCAAGTGGCGTTTGCCGACTGCCACGCCGGTAACCACGGTGGGCGTGAAGCCCGCTGGTTTGCCATCGATTTCGATGAGCGCGTTGTTCTCCTCGGCGGAAATCAACAGTGAGCCAGCCTGCGGAACGGTTTCAACGGTGAGTGTTACCGTTTGTTTTTCAGCGACGGTGAAGCGCTGCATCGGCGCGGTAAAACCTGGCTTGCGAAAAAACACGGTGTGTTCGCCGGGTTGTAATTCTTTGGTGCAGGGCACTTGGCATGCGGCGGCGCCGCGGTCGTCGTCGAACCGGGCTTCCGTGCCGGTGCTGCCAGTGATGGCGACTTTGCCTAAAATTGCTTTGAGTGTGACTTGCAGTTTGTGCGTGCCACCAATTTTGCCGTCGATCATCGGCGATTGGTAAGGCTCGTAGCCGGGCAGCTCGGCAATGATGGAGTACTGGCCGGCCGGCACACCGAGTTGGCTTGGCGTGGTGCCGATCGAACCAAGATTTTTGCGATTCACATACACCGTGGCACCGGCAGGAATCGTGTCGAGTTGAATCACTACAACTTTGGGTGCAATGCGCGCCAGCGCAGCCGCAACATCGCTGCCGAGTTTGCCTTCGCTGCCATCGCGGCCAGCATCGACGTAATAGCGATACGCATCCGCGAAACGTCCGACTTGCTCAAATGCGCGGGCAATATTGAACATGACATTGCGGTTGGGCACCAGCCGATTGGAGGCCAAGAAGTGTTCGAGCGCGTTGTCGAAGTTGGCTTTGGCGTAGGCTGCTGCACCGAGCTGGAATTGCAAGTCGGCTTCGTCGGCGACACCATCGGCTTGGCTTAGTGGCAGCGCGGTGCAGGTGATGGCGGCCAGCATGAGCGTGGCCACGCCAGCCCGGATGAGTTGACGTTTACGGTGCAGCATCATGAGCGGTCCTTGCAGTATCGAATATCCACGGTCGGTTAACGATTCATAATGATGTCGAGCGGCGGCGGGGTGGCACTGCCTTGTCGACCAGCGGCAGAACCTTTGGCGTCGGGGTTTTTCTTTTTGCCGGTGCTGGTTTTTATCACTGCAGCGGGGTCAGGCACCAGCGTGACGTCGACGGTGGTGGCACCACGCACGACAACGTTTTGGATCAGCGTGCGATGGTCGGCGAGTTCTAGTCGCAATAGATCAGCGGCATCTCCGACGGTGGCAGGCACTTCCAGGTGTAACGGCGTTGTGCCAAGGTTTAGGTCACCGCGCCACACCGTGGCTCCGGGTGGTTTGGTGATTACGTGCAGTTGCGCCGGTTGGGCCACGGTTGCTGCGGTCGTTGCAGTGGGTTGGTGGTCAGAGCTAGCGTCTGGCAAGGTTGCACCGGTGCTGGTCACGGGTGGTGCCGACGCTGATGGCGCGTCGGTTTTCATTTTCCAAATCACGAATGCACTCGCAAGCGCTGCAGCTAGCACAACGCCGGCAACGATTGGGCCGGAGCCACGACGTTTTGCTTGCGGTTGGGTTGGCGCAGCTTGCACCTGCACGACCCCGAGTGGCGCGCCCGGTGCTAGTCGCGCTGCCGTTACCGGCGCTGGCTGATGCGACGCTGGCGCAGCGCCCGGCTGCGATGGCGAACTATAATTTACTGTTGGTGCGTTGGACGGCAACGCTGCTTGCATCGGCGGCGGCAGGCTTTTGAACGAGCGATGCGATGCCGGCGTGCGTGAAATCGAACCAGCTTCGCGCGAGCTGTGTAGATCGATAGCTGGGCTTGATGCAGCGCCGCCGGTACCGGTGTTGAGATAGCGGGCGCAGCGCTCGGCCGCGCCGCGTGCCATGGCAGGGTCGCTTGCGAATGGCACTAAGTCCCACGCCAATTCGGCGACATTTTGATAGCGCTCGGCCAACGGTTTAGCCAAACAGCGCAGCACAACTTGTTGTAGTGCTTCCGGCACCGGCTGGGTCATGGCTTCCGGTG
>JAYWHS010000587.1:0-3319 GCA_043777635.1 Kofleriaceae bacterium
GGTAGTGTGGTCGCAGTTGGTGCCGGTACATCGGGCCGGCGCGCAACCACTAAGCCATCAACACTGTGCGGCACCGCCCACAATTGTCCATGGTAGCTAGCAAACGCGACGGCGGTTGCCGACCACGCTGTGGCGTCGAACTGCGCGAGTGGCGGCAGCAACAGTTGGCTTTCGACCAGTTCGGGTAACCACGTCGCATCAATGCGCGCGACATCTGGGCAAAGTTGTTGCGACATGAGATTGGCGCGCAGCACTTGGCGGGCCCGTGCAAACGGTACTGCGACGATGTCGACGTCGGAGAATTTGCCGGCCAACAGCGCCGCGACATGGTTGGCTTGGCGCGGGCTAAACGTATGCAACAAGCGCAAGCGATCTTTTGGAGCAGCAAGATCGGCTGTGCCGCATGCACTGACATCGAGCAGCGCCGCGACGGCTACGCCCCCCACCATGCACACGCAGGCTCGCCTGGACAGTACTCGCGACCCCGCTTGCCAATACTGCATCACCAAGATCATGGATTGAATTGGCCGCAACGGGAATGCCATTGTGCTACTTATCGTCGACGAATATGCAAAGCATGACCGGCCATGGCCGCGCCACTGACTCCACCGGTATGGTAACCGTTGAGATCCGCACGGTGAATCATCGCCACCTCGAAATTAAATTGAACAGCGCGATGGTGTCGCTGGCTACCGAAGAAGTCGTCACCCGAGAAATGCGGCGTTCGCTGCATCGCGGTGCGGTATCGGTTCACCTCAGTGTCGCAGCCAGTGTCGCTGGCTCGTCGGAGGGTGCCGCGTTGGACACCGGCCGTGCAACGCAGGTATTTACTGAGCTAACCGCGCTGGCCAAACTGCTTGGCGCCGAACCGCCGACATTGGCTATGGTGGTTGCGCAGCCGGGGGTCTGGCGGGTCCGTCCAGCGACGGTAGAAGATCCGCACATGGAACGTGCGATTGCAGCTGCCCTGCACGCCGCTATTGTAGCGTTGCACACGATGCGACAGGCCGAGGGCGCAGCGCTGCGGCACGATCTTGCGCTACGGCTGGCACAGCTTCGCGAGCATGCTGCATCGGTAGTGTTGTTGGCGGCTGCCACACCCTCGGTGCTGCGCCAGCGTTTGACCGATCGGCTGGCAAAAGTTGCGGATCTGACCAAGCCCATCGACCCTGCGCGGCTGGCGCAAGAAGTCGCGTTGATGGTCGATCGGGCCGACATCAGCGAAGAATTGGCTCGGCTGCAATCGCATTTCGAGCAGGTCGACAGTGCGCTCGATGTCGCTGAGCCAGCGGGCCGGCGGCTCGATTTTTTAGTCCAGGAAATCGGCCGGGAGTTATCAACGATAGGTGCAAAATCTGCGAGTGCCGAGATCAGCCATCAGGTGGTCGCTGCAAAGACTGTGCTTGAGAAGTTGCGCGAACAGGTCCAGAACGTGGAATGATAGCGCTGTGTCTACTGTAGATCGCGGCATTTTAGTGATTGTGTCGTCGCCCTCAGGCGCTGGCAAAACCACGCTTACACGCCGCTTACTCGCCGAATTTTGTAATCTTGGTTTTTCGATTTCATTCACAACACGGCCGATGCGGCCCGGTGAAGTTGATGGTTCCGACTATCATTTTGTTAGCGCGGCAACGTTTGAAACCATGGTGGAGCGTGGCGAGTTTGCCGAATATGCCTGGGTGCATGGCAACCGTTATGGCACGGCGCGCGGGCCGATTGATGCAGCGCTAAGCGCCGGTCGAGATTTGATCTTTGACGTGGATTGGCAGGGCGGCGGTGCGTTGGCCGACCAATGGCCCGCCGATGCGCTCAAAATCTTTATTTTGCCACCGGACCTTAACGCTCTGGCCGAACGATTGCGGCGCCGCGCCACCGATGCACCGGAAGTCATCGATAGGCGGTTGCATAAAGCCATCGAAGAGTTGGCCCACTTTCACGAATACCAGCACTTGATTGTCAACGACGACGTCGATCGCGCGTACGCCATTCTCCGTGCTGTGTATGTAACGCGGCGCTATGGTCGGGTTGATCGGCCCGATGTGGCATTTCCATTGAGTGAGCTTGCAGCGCAGGTCGACGCCAGCTTGCGGCTCGGCGCCGACGAGCACGCGCGTGCGTTGATTCGTCCAGCGTAGTGATTTGTGCAGCGGCCGTCTTGGCAACGCGTTTTGACTTGACGTGATGTGGTTCCAGCGCGAGTCTCAGCTAATGGCGATAACGCGCGGGTGGTTGGTGGTGATGATGCTTTGCGGACTGTGCGGACTCAGCGGCACTGCCTGTGGGCGCACGTTTTATGGCACGACAAAACAACCGAATCCTTTGAGTGCGCCGACCGAAATCGATCGCGAGTCGGCTAAAATCATCATCGTGACGGGCGATATGGAATTGCGCGCGCCGCGATTACCCAAGGGTGCGCAACAAGTCGCAGCGTATCGCAGCGACCGATTCCCGCTGTTTAATGAAGCTCGTTTTGTTGTGGTCTCGCGCGACCGGTTGCGTTTTCACGTGCAACTCGATCACAAGTGGGATGAGTGGGCGGATCTTCGGACCTGGGATATTGAATTGCAGGATGATGCTGGCAATCACTACGTTCCCGAAATCGATCGAGCGCGAACGCGGCTGATGGTAACGATGTGGGACAACGAGATTCGGACCGCAGTGCGCAACGGCTACGGCGACGTGGTAGGCGTGCAAAATGACGGTTGGCGCCATCGGGTGCCGCTTGGCTCGCTTAACGTCTATCGCGGCACCGCTGACCTGGTGTTCTATCGCCGCGATATTTTCCGACCCGACATTAAGTGGCTGAGGTTACGGATTTCGCGGTTTGGCCAGGCCTTCCAATTTACCTGGAAATTCACCGATGAGGACGATGGCCACAAGGATGCGCCGCCCAGTCGGCCGGCCTAGGCCTGACGCCCAGCCATCACGCGGGTAGCCGAAAAGGTGCGCGCGCCACTCCCGTGCTAGTATTGTTTTCGACTCATGCAGCCGTTGGATCAGCTAATTACCGGTTTGGCCACCTATCATCCCGGTGCCGACACCGAGTTAGTGCGTCGCGCCTACGCGTTTGCGGTTGCTGCTCATGAAGGGCAAACCCGCAAGTCCGGCGATCCGTATGTCACGCACCCCCTAGCGGTGGCGCAAGTCATCACCGAACTTAAGCTCGACGTGGCGTCGATCTGTGCGGGCTTGTTACATGATTGCGTCGAAGACACCACCGCTACAGTTGAACAGCTGCAATCGCTATTTGGCAAAGAGGTGGCGTTTCTCGTCGACGGCGTGACCAAACTAGGCAAGTTGCCGTATTCGACACGCGAAG